>MPMP01000154.1 GCA_002238565.1 Albidovulum sp. bin36 | reverse complement strand
CCCGGTGCTGCCAGTTCCAGGCCTATCACCAGGCGGTGACGAGCCGGCGCGGATACAAGCGCGCCATCGTCGCCGTGGCCCACAAGATGCTCCGCACCATCTATGCCATGCTGCGCGACGGCACGCCGTATGCCGATCCCGGGATCGACTATGAGCGCATCTCCGTCGACCGCAAGGCCAGCCGCTGGCTGAAGAAACTCAAGCAGTATGGATACTTCGACCCGCTGGAACGCGAGGAACAAACCGACATGCCGACCCGAACCGCCTGAGACCAGGCATCGCCTTCAACCGCTCTCGGCCCGTCACGAGGCCGTTTCCGGGGAGCCCGAATAATCGCCGACAGTGAGTGACCGGCGACGCCTTCCAGACTGACGCCACCGTGGCTGCCTCTCGAAAAAAACGGGTGCCGGCGGCCAGGGGAAAGTGTGCCCAAAGCCCGAATAGAGTTTCAGAGAAAAACAAGTATTCGCTCCCGTATTCCAACTGGATCGGTCCAAGGTGCAGAGTCCCTAAGGACTTTGGTAGTAGCCTCTACAGCAGCTGCGGCACCATGCTCCGAGTGTTTAGCCGATCCGGCCCCGTCAGACACCACGACAATCGCCAAGCCGCCATCCAAAGACACACCAGAAGCGTCCTGACACGGCAAGCCACGATAAAGATGATCCCGACCTGCAGACGATACAGACGCTCCCTTCCAGCGGCGCAAGGGCAGACTTGACCAGTCTTGCGTCATTCTTAAACTTCAGCCCAACCCTTGATACCATCCGTATCGAGCGGTACGCTCTGACCTGGTGTGCTGGCAGAGACTCTCTGAACGCTTGCGCTCAACCATTCAAAAAACTTTTCAAACTCCAATCCCCGAAGCCGTAGCGGTAGCCGACTTGGGCTAAACCGACCCAATGTGTCCATGTCGGCCTGATCGCCTATTCCGACGGCGAACACCGAAAGTGCCTTGCTATTTACCATCTCGACAACCCGACCTACTGCCTCCTCAATGTCTTCAGTAGGATAACCGTCTGTCATAAGCACCAACCATGGCTGGTAAAAGTCCACCCCCATATCCTTATACTGCTGTTTACGATTTCCAAGAATTCGAACCGCCTTATTTACCGCTTGCCCCATAGGTGTGTCACCGCCAGCACCAAGGGCTAGATCCGGTTGCCTCTCCACAGATCGGAAGTCAGCAAGAAGCTGAACGCCACCTTTGCCGAAAGTAACTACACCGACCTCTGCAGAATACCGAGCCACCTCGTCCGAGCGCAGCGATTCCCAAAAGCGGTTGACCCCCCGCTGCAACTCAGCGATAGGTGCGCCGTTCATTGACCCGCTTGTATCTAAACACAGTACCACCGGCACGCGTGGCGTGGGGTTTTCGACTAGATCTTGCCCTCGAACCACCAGATCGCTGCCCATTACATTCTCTCCTTGATCCTGTTGCCGTCGTAATACAAGCGCCAGCCCAACACTAGTTCTCGTCTACATTTCTGCTGCTTCGGCATGCCTCGCATTACTTCTGCCCAATACACCTTGAACAAGTTGCCTGCTCTTTATCAAATGTGCTGAATGCACCACCACATTTTTCACACATTCGCGAAAAACCAATTCCTGCCTTTATTTGGCTTTGGTTTGGCGCTTTGAATCCTTTAGGGAGCAGTTCTTTCGACGCGTATCCTTTGCGAAGATCCGATTCATAGCGTTTTATCATGTTTTGCCACTCGCCTATAGGCAGGTGCTCTCCGTCGGTAAAAACCCGATGGAATCTGTCCTTCATGTAATGCGGCAAGTAACTCCACATGAAACGCCATGCGCCGCGCGGCACCCCCTGTGCGCCCTTCTCACCCCGAGGATATGGAAAGTTCCGCCTTCGGACGTTCTCCGACGGCGCGTTACCCCCCTCATGCGAATACGGAGGCTTGCCCAAGTGTAACAGCATAAATACTAGAGTGGAGATCGCAAAAGATTCGTCTTCTTCTTTTCTTAAAACTTGACTTAGCGTTTTCCCGTATAGATCCGGAGAAAGATACGGAGCTATGCCCACAGGGCAGGGATAATTTTCTACTTGATAACTATCGCAATCCACTAAGAACACTGTCGATTCATTCTGCACAAGTATGTTTCTGTCGTTTATATCACCGAGCAGCACATTTAACGATTGCAGATTGCCAATGGCTTCCAAGATTGTCGACGACAACTTTACTAGATCCATACGAGTCCATTCGGGAAAAGTTTTCTGCAGGAGTGGTGGAACGAAAACAAAAGGCCGAAGTGCTTTCCCTTCAGCCTTCGGCATCAAATAGCCGACCATCTCACCGCAAGAATTGTACGCTTGCGACACGGGCCAGCAAATGGCCGGATTATTGATTCGCCGCGTCACCATCAAGTCCAGTTTGCCTGCGATGTATTTCTTGAGGCGCTGGCGATGGTAAATTTTGCACACCAATTGAGCTTCGCTGGTCTCATAGACCGCGCCCTCTCCGCCCGCACCGAGCTTAGCCACTAGTCGAATAAAGTTGCCAGCCTTGTCCTTTACGATATCGCCCTCTTGGGGAGTTGATTTTATGTTGACAACTCTTTCGTCGAGAACAACCTGGCGATGATCCAATGGAAGCGGACTAAAGGGCTGGATGTGTTGTTCCGAATCGACTTGGCGTGGGTTAAGCCTTTCCCTAGGAGAACGAGATTTGAGCGGGTACCATTTCACTCCGTCTCGGGAGCTAGGATCCAAAGCCCAACCCATTAGGTCTCCTTTACGATTAATCCTAATTGCTCTTATCTCTCGAATTCCTTGCACAGCATTGCTGACATTTAGCGAGAGAAGATCTCGTACGAGACCACGGTCTTGGGCAATAATGGTCAGCGGGTATCGACGGCGTAGTTTAGTGAATATAGTTAGAAACTGATTGTCGGCATGGGGATCATCATCATTGTCGCCGATTAACTCGGCGTTGCCGGTGTCGACTAAGTTATTGACCATCGTTATAGCCGCTTGTGCTTGCCGAGCAACCTGCCGATTTTGTCCGTCTGCGAGTCGATTAAGCTCTTCTGCTACCGACTTTGCTACTATGATAGGCCGAATACCATGCTGTCGTAGAGTGGGTATCAATTGAATATGGAAGGCCGCTTCCGCTTTTTCCTCCATGAGGCTACTGGTATCCACAAAAACCCGTATGTCCTGGGACCACTGCATACTGAGAGCTTTCGGTAATGCTTGAATAATTGTCAATGTTAATTGTAACTACTCCAGTAATTCTCATTGTCAATCCATTTTCGATTTTCTCCTTGCCTGAGCGGATTTCCAAACGCACTGCGGATTGTTTTGTCTGCGGGGAGGCGGTCGTCGGTCGGGCGGCTTTTCGGGAAGATCGGCGGCTGCGATGGCTCGCAGGACCGCGCACCAGTCCCGGAACACGACGTAGACGAGCACGGTGCGAATGTGATCCAGCATTCGATACCGCGCGGCGAGTCGGGCGCGCGCCGACTTCCAGGCATCGCAACGGAGGTCGCAGGCGTACTGCATCAGGAGGGAGATTATGTTGAACATCGCCAGCAGGCCGGCGAGTGCATCCCTGCCGTGGAAGAAGCTGTGCTCCAGGTTGAAGCTGTCTTTCAGGATCCCTATGGCATTGTTCTCGACCTTCCACCTCGCCCGCACGCATCTTGCCAGGTCCTCGACGGTATCGCGGCCGTCTTTGAGGTCGGTGGCGAACGCGTTGCGGTATCGCCGCCCGCCGGACGGCGAGGCGACGGTCATCTCAAACCAGTTGACCTTCAGGGCGTCCTCGCCGTCCTTGATCGGCACGCCGCTCATCCACCGGTGGAAGCAATGGACCTTTTCCCGCACCTGCCGTCGACGTAAGCGTTCGATCGAGCGGTGACGATCCGTTTTCGTTGTCCGACTGTCTTTCCCGACTGCCGCCGATGCCTAGGAAGCTGCCGTGAACGGCTGCCCGGAGCGCGCGCCGCACGGAATGCGCAATCGCGCCGGCCGCGGGCTTGCGGGCGGGACGGGAGTCAGCGGTTGAGAGTCCACTTCCAGTCCTTCCGGAGCGGGCGGAGCCAGATGTCCTTCTTCAGCGTATCGGCCTTGTTGCGGCGGTCGTAGCGGCCGCGCCCCTTGGTCGTTCCGACGCGGATCTAGCCCGAGGCCCTGTAGATGCCGCCGCTGCGGCGCGGAACCTCCACGAAGGTCTCGCAGAGCACGGGCGATGTGCCGTAACGCGCGGTCCAGTCCTCGGGCAGCCGCCTGCGGACGAGCGAGAGAATGTGGGACCCGAGATTCGAAATCGCCATCCAGGGAAGGATCAGGAATCTCGGGTTGTCGACCACCGGTGGGAGGTTCCTTTCGCGCGGCCCGGGGCGGATTCCCCTCGAAATATTGAAATTTCGGAAGCCGGCGGCATCGGAAATCGATCAGTTCGGCTAGAATGGGAAATGCCTGTTTCCGTATCAATTACCAATATAAGGTGCAGAGTTCATCACAGTTCGTATGCCGAACGGCGAAAGCGCGCATTTTGAGGACCGGAAAAGTCTGACGAGGATCAAACATCCGTGCCTCCGCCTTGGTAAGGGCATGGGCCGCCGACGGGATAATGGCACCTCTGACTTGTTCGAATTTCTTTGAATGGCATCCTTCAAGTGAGATTCAATTGTATCTATAAGTCTACTCGACTAGGAATAGGGTTGTCGAAGATAACCGGGTTGAGAAATAATCGGTTGATGCAGGGGTTCCATTGATGAGTTTTATTTGGAAGCTATTGCGGGTTGCGTTTTTCTACGCGGTATTTTTCATCATCGCTACGATCATTGTAGCTATTGCTTTTCAGGGTTGGCCGGTAGGCGGCCAAATGCTGTTCTCATATGGTGTCCCAGTTATTCTCGTCTGGTGGATGGAGAAAAGGCGGTCTCGAAAAAAGGTCCCCAATGCCCCTGTTGAAGGAGGCTCGGACAGTCCAGTTCCCCAACCACCACAGGACAACGGCCGGATGGTCTATGTCGGACAACATGGCACGACAGCTGTTCTGGGCGAAAGAATCGGAGCAGGCGGCGAAGGTCAGGTTTTTTGCCTGAAAAATGACAGCCGAGTCGCAAAAATATTTCACGAAAACAAGCTAACGGACGAGCGTCGGGCAAAACTCGAGTATATGACATCAAATGATATCAGATTTGATGGCATATGCTGGCCCGAGCAGATTGTATTCTCCAACGAAGGGACAACCGTTGGCTATGTGATGCAAAGAGCTCAAGGGGTTCCACTGCAAAAGTCTGTATTTGTAAAACAGCTGCTTACAAAAAAATTTCCAAACTGGAATCGAGAAAACCTAGTCAAAGTATGCATTGCTTTTCTGGAGCGCATGCAGTTCCTGCATTCGAATGGCGTTCTCGTTGGCGACATTAATCCGCTAAACGTCCTTGTTAGCGGGGACGGATCAGACTTGTGCATCGTCGATGCCGATAGTTTCCAAATTGGACGATTTCCCTGCCCTGTCGGGACGATTAACTTTACACCTCCAGAACTTCAAGGAAAAAACTTTAGGACAATATTGCGGACTGAGCATCAAGAGCAATTTTCTATTGCGACAATGTTGTTCATGATATTGCTGCTAGGGAAGCCTCCATACCAGCAGCGCGACGGCGAGTCACCGGAAAAAAATATCCGTGAGGCGAACTTTCCGTATTCGCCATATTCAAGAAATACAGAAAATTTGTCAGCCGGACCGTGGCGTTTTATTTGGAGCCATCTTCCAAATCGGTTGCAGAAGGCATTCCATCGCGTGTTTGCCGACGGCGATAGAATAGAGATTTTCGAATGGTTGACAATTTTAAGGGAATACAAAAATCAATTGGAGCGCGGGGAATCTACGAGAGAATTGTTTCCAACCAGATTTTTCATTGCCGAGGGAATGGGAGAGATGGTGGCCTGCGGCATGCCTGGATGCGGCAAGAAATTCGAAATGGACCGCGATGTACTTAAAAACTTGCTAGATAACGCACAATTTCCTATCTGCCCGAATTGCTTTGATAATGTTGACATTGATTCCGGAACCACTGGAGGCGATAACCAAACCACTGGAGGTGATAACCCAATCACCGGTGGCGACAACCAACCCACTGGAGGCGCGCAAGAGAAAACCCCTTCCTTCGGCGAAATGGTTTTGGGTTGTGGTTTTATAATCGGATTGCCACTCGTAATGTTTTTCATTTTCGGATGGTGGGGAGTATTCGGGGTAGCGACGTTGTTCGCGCTTATTAGTATTGGTATGAGTGTTGCTCACTGAAAAGGAAAGGCTAAATGGAAATCAAACTTATCCCCATTTTAGAAGAGAAAGAATTTGTAGAAAATCCGACTACTAGGTTACCGATTTGTTTGGTTCTTGACACAAGCGCTTCGATGAAAGGAGCGCCTATTAATGAATTACAGGAAGGCGTGGATTTGTTCTTTAGCGAATTACTTAATGACGAGGTTGCAAAATTTTCTGCAGAAGTAGCGGTTATAACTTTCGGTGGCGGTGTGGAGGTTAAGTCGGATTTTGCTGCGGTTTCTTCACGCCAGGAGCCTCCTAGGCTTAATGCAAGCGGATGGACGCCAATGGGCGAAGCCGTTGAAGTAGCCTTAGAAAAATTAGAAGCTCGAAAGGAAAAATATAAGCGGGTAGGCGTTGACTACTTCCAACCTTGGCTAGTGCTTATGACAGACGGCGTTCCAACAGACGATATCCTACGCGCCAGCGGCTTGGTTGGAAATTTGTCCAGACAGAAGAAGTTAGCAGTGTTCGCTGTAGGCATAGGAAAAGACGCCGACTTAAAAGAACTTGGCAAGCTTTCGGGCGGTCGAGCTCCCTTGAAGCTAAAGGGATTGGCATTCGGTAAATTCTTTCTTTGGTTAAGCGCCTCAGTTTCGCAAGTCTCAAATTCCGTGCCTGGAAACGAGACTCCTCTCAATCCAGTTGACTCATGGGCAAGGGTATGAGACGAAGGCTGGCATTTGCGGCTGTTGCGGGGCGGACCAAAGGGAATGTCAGAAATGCTTGCCAAGACGACGTATTTGGCAAGGGGATAGGTTCGCTTTCGTGCGTAGCACTTTCCGACGGCGCAGGATCAAAAAAACACTCTCGGACCGGCGCTCGAACTACCGTTCGTCTTGTCACAAAATTGGTTTTTCAGGATTTCGATGCCATATTCGAAAACGTCCATAATGGAAATTGTTATAGATCAAAGAAAAAAATTATTGAAGAAATCTGTGGAGAGTTAAAGAAGAAAAGATTTGCAATCAAGGGGAACACAGATGAATACGCCTGCACTTTGCTTTTTGCGGCGACAAACGGAGACAAATTGTTGTTCGGGCATTTAGGCGATGGAGTCGCCGTCGCAGCGGAAAAAGAAAATTGTCGAATTTATTCGGAACCGGACAACGGGGAGTTTGCGAATGAGACTTATTTTGTTACATCAAGAAACGCAATCGACAGGTTTCGCCTTAAGGCAGAAGTCCTCAGCGAACCTCTCTCGATATTATTGGCTAGCGACGGTGCCGCTCAAAGTCTGATTAGGCGGACTGATGGAAAAATAGCCACCGCGGTTTCAACACTCTGTAAATGGACATGCTCATCAAATAGGAAGACAATGAATCGCATACTCAAAAAAAACCTAGAGACTACGATTCGCCAAAGGACTACGGACGATTGTTCCATTGCGATTAACGCAGATCCAAAGATTCTCGAGTAGGGCGTGTTCGTCGATTCGAAAATCGTTCCAAAAATTTCCGCCCAGAAATCCTGTGGAATGGAGAAGAATTGAAATCTGGATCCGAATCAGTCATCGAGAAGTGCAATAAATTGTACAAGTTTTTCTTGGGACAAGGAGCCGTTAACGAATTTATTTGTAATAGGGGCAACTTCCTGGCATTTCACGATTAGCCTAATCCCGAGCGGGCTTGGGCCGCGAACTGATGCTCTCTTGCGGGGTGTAGTTCAGATTCGTTGGTTGGCATGATTTTCGCGGAGACTGCGGTTCGGCGGCTGCCGCTGGACTGTGAAAGGGGCCAACGCCATTCTGGCCGCCAAGTGCTGCATCAAATACATGCGCAGG
>MPMP01000153.1 GCA_002238565.1 Albidovulum sp. bin36 | reverse complement strand
CTCGAAGGATCGCTGCGCCCGCAGCCGGCGATTCGCCGGAAAACATCCGCAAACTCTCATCCGAGACACTTCGGTCAGCACCGATAACCGCAGCGATGCTCGCACCCGTGCCGGAATCCGCAGAATAAATCTTCCTCGAACCCGCAAAAAATTGACTTTTGCGCAGGCCTGGGACTTCGCGGCAATAGCTCGCGCGACTTTCGAACGGCTGAGGAAGGTCAGACGGCCTCCAGGGTCTCCTGCCGCCTCCTATCGCCAATCCGCGCCGGCGATTGTTGTCGAATCCCCGGTTTTCCAATCGGCGACAAGACTTCGATTGCCGCCATGCGGCGTGTGGAACCCGGTGATAGACGATTCGGTATTATTGGAAGGAGGGCAAAGTCGCGTCGCGACTTCCGCGATTGCGCCCGAATGCCTGGGATAATAAGCGGAGGCGGTATCGAACGAGCGCGACAATGAAAAGCCGCGCCGGCAAGTTTAGCGGGAGCGACCCGAGCCGTGGTGAAAAAAGCATACGACTTCATTGTTGTCGGCTCCGGTTCCGCCGGGTCCGTCGTGGCCAACCGGCTTTCAGGAGTTTCAGGCGCCAGGATACTCGTTCTGGAAGCAGGCGGCAGCGACCATCACTTTTGGCTAAAGCTTCCGGTCGGTTACTTCCGAACGATCTACGACGAAAGATTCTCGCGCATTTTCGACACGGTTCCATCCGAGGATTCGGGCAATAGGAATATCCGCTGGCCGCGCGGACGAATAGTTGGAGGATCGAGCTCGATAAACGGATTGGCGTTTATTCGAGGCCAAAGCGACGGCTTCGACGAGTGGGCATCGAGCGGCGCCGACGGCTGGTCCTTCGAGGACGTGCTGCCTTATTTCAAGTCCATTGAAAATCATCGCTTCGGCGAAGGCCGCTATCATGGAGCCGGAGGCGAACTGCCGGTTTCCGAACTGCGCAACCGAAACGCCGCCTGCGCCGCCTGGCTGAGGGCGGCTACCGAATACGGCCTGCCCCGCAATAGCGATTTCAACGGCGAATCAACGTACGGCGTCGGTTCCTATCAGCTGACTATCGGGCATCGCTTCAGGGCAAGCGCTTCAGCGCGATTCTTGCGTCCGGCGCTCAAGCGCGGCAATGTCGACTTGATTGCCGGCGCGGTGGCTTCGCGGGTACTTTTCGAACGGAGCATCGCGAAAGGCGTGGAATGGATTGCCGACGGCCGGGTTCATTCGGCTCGGGCGGAGCGCGAAGTGGTATTGTCCGCCGGCTCTCTGCAGACGCCTCAGATCCTGCAGCTTTCGGGCATCGGCGAGCCGGACGCCCTGCGCGCGCATGGAATCGACGTCGTGCTGGATGCGCCCGAAGTCGGCGAGAATTTGCAGGACCACTACCAATTCAGAATTATAATGGAATTGAGGCGGAAGCTGTCGCTTAACGACTTCGTTCGAAATCCATTCAAGCTATCGATGATGGGCTTGGAATGGCTGGCTCTCGGGAGCGGGCCGCTGACGGTCGGCGCGGGGCAAGTCGGCGGCGGAGCTTGCACGAAGTTCGCCGAATCCGGCCGTCCCGACGTCCAGTTCAACGTCATGCCGCTTTCGATGGACTTTGCCGGAGGGCGTCTCCATGACTACTCCGGCTTCACGTCGGCGGTTTGGCAGTGCCATCCGCGCAGCCGAGGAAAAATCTCGATTCAATCGGCGGATCCGTTGATCCAGCCCAGGATCGAGCCGCGCTATCTTTCCGAACGGCGCGACAGGGAAGTGATGGTTGAAGGATTGAAGATACTTCGAGAAATCCACGGCCAGCCTTCGTTCCGCGGCATCGCCTCGCGAGAGGTCGTGCCGGGCGACGCCGTTAGAAGCGACGAGAAAATTTCGGAAGCGATAAGACGCGGCGGCGGAACCGTCTTCCACCCGGTCGGAACCTGCCGAATGGGGCGCGACAATCTCGCGGTCGTGGACCCTCGCCTCAAAGTCCGGGGCGTTGAAGGATTGCGCGTCATCGACGCCTCGGTCATGCCGACAATTCCGTCGGCGAACACCAACGCCGCTTCGCTAATGATCGGTGAAAAAGGCGCGGCGATGCTTATTCAGGATTCAGGCTGAACGCATCTTCGATAGAGCGCCGCCGTCCCTCGGACGCGCCGAAGCGGCGAAGCCGCGAGCTAGCAAGTCGCCAATCAAACGGAATGCCGAAAGATGCCGGATTGCCTCCCCTTGCAATAATTCCGATTTTGCCTAGACGACCGCGAAAATAATCCTTATATATTTAGTCAGGAAAATAATCTGATGGCGATGACTGCGCAAAACGAATATCCTTTGGAGGGCCACCCTTTGATCAAGCCTTCCACGATAAACCATCCGCTTTACGATACCGTGGTGGCTGCTTGCAAAGCTGTGTACGACCCTGAAATTCCGGTCAACGTATTTGACCTGGGTCTCGTATACACGATCGAGATAAGCGATGAATGCGACGTCAAAGTCACGATGACCTTGACAGCTCCCGGATGCCCGGTCGCCGGCGAAATGCCGGGGTGGATTGCGGATGCCGTCGAACCGCTCGAAGGCGTTAGAACGGTGGATGTCGAATTGACTTGGGACCCGCCCTGGGGCATGGACATGATGACGGACGAAGCAAGGCTTGAACTGGGACTGATCTAATCGGAGGCGATTCCCGGTCTCCGAGAACCAGGATTCGGCGAGCCAAGCTATAACTGAACAACCCGCAAAATGTGAGAGGCCATGGAATGTTTGGAATCTCCGGCAAGCAAGCATTGAAAATTACCGACAAGGCCGCGAGGCATATCGCCATGCTCATGGAAAGCAGCGGCAAACATGGACTTCGCGTCGGCGTAAAGAAAGGCGGCTGCGCGGGCATGGAGTATACAATGGATTTGGTTGACGAGCATGGCGACAACGACGAAATCGTCGAAAAGGACGGGGCGCGGGTGCTGATCGCTCCAATGGCGCAAATGTTTCTGTTCGGAACCGAAATCGACTACGAAACCGGCTTGCTCGAGTCGGGTTTCAAATTTAAGAATCCGAATGTCGTCGATGCGTGCGGGTGCGGCGAATCCGTAAACTTCGGCGATGCGGCCTAGCTCGCGGACGGAACAACCGTTATTCGCTCGATCGCAGCCTCGAGAAATACTTGAATTCAGCCTGCGGCCGGCAAGCGCCCGGTTTGGAGAATAGATCATGCCCCCCAAGCTCGTTGTCGGAAATTGGAAAATGCACGGCGGCGCAGAGGAACTTGCCGAAGCCCGGGACCTCGCTCGGCGTTCCGCCGATGCGAAGTGCCAGATCGTCGTCTGCCCCCCCGCGACGCTTCTGAACCGCTTGGACAGGGAATTTGAGGGAACGCGACTCGCTACCGGCGGCCAGGACTGCCATTTCGGCCGAACGGGCGCCCACACGGGCGATATTTCGGCGGCCATGCTACTGGATGCCGGAGCCCGCTTTGTCATCGTCGGCCACTCCGAGCGCCGCAGCGACCACGGCGAGACCAGCGCCCAAGTCAGATCCAAGGCCGACGCGGCAATCGACGCCGGTCTCGTAGCGGTCGTCTGCATCGGCGAAACCGAAGACGAAAGGGACAAGGGCATGGAGCTGGAAGTCGCCGGAACGCAATTGGAGGAGAGCGTTCCCGGCGGCGCCGACGGCGACAGCCTCGCCGTTGCCTACGAGCCCGTTTGGGCCATCGGGACCGGCCGCACGCCCAGCATCGCGGACATCGAGGCCATGCACGACTTCATTCGCAGCCGCCTTATCGAAAGGTTCGGCGAGACCGCCGGACGGGCAATAAGGCTCTTGTACGGCGGATCTGTCAAGCCGGGCAATGCCGAGTCGATTTCCGGCGCCCGGAACGTCGATGGCTGCCTCGTGGGAGGCGCATCGCTGACAGCCTCGTCCTTCGCCGCGATCATCGATGCTTTCGAGTAGGTTCGCACGGAGCCGGCGTCAGGGCGGCGCGCAGAGCGTCCTCCGCATTCGCTGCCGCCCGTTCGAAAATTGATTCACGTCCAATTGCGGCTTTGCTTCTTGGTCTCGCGCCTGGTCGGATGGCGATGGAGGCGCATAGCTGCACATCCTAGGCTCGCGATTTGCCGCGCCGCGCCGGAATCCGGAAATGCATCGAGCTCGACGCAATGAATTGCGCCGGAATTCCGGATTCATGCCCTTAGTAGTGGATGGCCCGTCCATACGCGTCGAGCACGCTTTCATGCATCATTTCCGAAAGCGTAGGATGCGGAAAGATCGAGTTGAACAGGTCGCTTTCCGTGGTTTCCAGCTGCCTGGCGACGACGAATCCCTGGATTAGCTCGGTCACCTCCGCGCCGATCATGTGGGCGCCGAGAAGTTCGCCCGTCCGATCGTCGAAAATCGTTTTGACCATGCCTTCCGGTTCGCCAAGCGCGATAGCCTTGCCGTTCCCGACGAACGGGAATCGCCCTACCCTAATCTTTCGGCCTGCTTGCTTCGCTTTTTCCTCCGTCAGTCCGACGGAAGCGATCTGCGGATGGCAGTACGTGCAGCCCGCTATCATGTCCGGCGAAACTTCGTGCGGCGCGCGCCCGGCCAGAATTTCGGCGACCATGACGCCTTCATGGCTCGCCTTGTGGGCCAGCCACGGGGGCCCGGCGACATCGCCGACGGCGTAGATGTTCTTTGCGGAGGTTCTGCAGTTTCGGTCGACGACGACATGCCCCCGCTCGACCTTGACGCCCGCCCGTTCCAAGCCCAGCCCTTCGACATTCCCAAGGATTCCGACCGCTACGATGACCGTATCGAATTTCTCCCTGATCGGCTCGGAATCCTTCAGCGAAATCTCCGCAGCTACGAATTCCCGGCCGCGTTCGAGAACGCGGAGCTTCGAGCCTGCAAAGAGCTTCATGCCCTCTTTAGCGAAGCTCTTGCGAGCGAATTCGGAAATTTCGGCATCCTCCGCAGGCAGTATTCGGTCCAGGACTTCAACAACGGTCGTGTCCGTTCCGAGAGCGTTGAAAAAGCTTGCAAATTCGATTCCGATGGCTCCCGAGCCGACCACGAGCAGCTTTTCGGGCATTCGGCGGGCCTCCAACGCATGCTTGTAGGTCCATACGACTCTACCGTCGGATTCGAGTTCGGGAAGCTCGCGCGCCCGAGCGCCGGACGCTATGACGATGCTTTCGGCTTCCAGTTCCTCGGCGCCGGAGTCTCCATCCTTGACCGACACCCGTCCCGGCCCGGAAATCACGGCGGATCCTGAAAAGACTTGCACCTTGTTCTTTTTGAGCAGATGGCCGACGCCTCTATTGAGCTGCGCGGCTATGCCGCGCGATCTCTTGATTATCGCGTCAAGGTCGAATCCAACCTTTTCCGCGCTTAGTCCGAAGTCGCTCGCCCGCTCCATTGATCGGTAGACTTCCGAAGTTCGAAGCAGCGCCTTGGTCGGAATGCAGCCCCAGTTCAGGCAGATGCCGCCCAAATGCTCGCGCTCAACAACTGCGGTTTTCAATCCCAGCTGGGCGCATCTAATGGCGCATACGTAGCCGCCGGGGCCCGCGCCGACGACAATCGCGTCAAATTTCTTTCGGGACGGCATGTCATTCTCCCTTGGTCAAGCGGCGCAACGGCAATTCAATCAATTGCCCGGCGTCTCGGGCGTTATTTCAATCAGCCCCGGCAATTCGGCGGCAAGGAGCCTCGTGCGACGTGAATTCTCGGGGAGCTAGCCTCCGAGTTCGGCCACCACGCTCTTGTAGCCGCCCTGTTCCATCCAACCTGCCTCCTCGGCAGTCGTTTCGCGGCCCAAGGCTTCGTTCCTGTAGGGAAACCGACCGAATCTTGCAATGATTTCGCGATGCACGCGCGCATGAAGCAAATTTTCGCGATTCTTCATTTTTTCTTTCATCAGACGAACGCCCTCATCCTGAACGGACAGGTCTTCGCTATGCACATAAGGCATGTAAAAGAACTGCCGTTCCGGTACAGGAATCTTCATATCCAAGCCCGCATTGATTGCTTCTCCTGCAAATCCGAGCGCTAGGCGGTCCGATGCAAAAGACTTGGAGGAACCTCGAAAAATGTTACGCGGGAACTGGTCGAGCACGATAATTCTTGCGAGCGAGCCGGAGGGCGAGTTTTCCCAGTCCGAATAATCGCCCGCCATTAAGGCATTCCAAAGCGGTTCGAATCGACCTCGAATCATCGCGTCGACTTCGTCGCCTCCGAAATACCAGGCATCCTGCCCGACCTCGTCGGTCCAGAACGTCAAGACTTCTTCCGGAGCATATTTTTTCATTGCGGAAATCCTCTAGCCGAAGCACTCTGCCCAAGGCGGGTCGCCCGGCTCGCTTTATCAACGGCGACCCGGTTTCGCAATCGGCGGGAATGCGATAAGTCCGATTGCAGAATGCTTTTCCGTCCGAAAATTGAACTTTCTCCGAATCGCTCGCATAGTCCGTTTGCTACGCCAGTTAGGCCGAATGGATATCCACGCCGGGCGTTCAATCTCTTGGCCGCCACCGCGCCCCGAATTTTCCGCTCGCCGGAATACCGAAGGCCAGGATTCTCGTCGGCCTGGATTTCGCGGTTCAGTTCCTTCGCTAAGGCCAAGTCGCGCCGTTTACGGAATTACACCGGTCCCGTAGCCGCAATGGCATTTCCTTAGATTGACATCATTGCGCCGTAAGCGTTCGGTCGAGCGGTGACGACAGTCCGTCGCGGCATAATTTCGGTCACTGCGAAATCGGTACTGATAACTAGGAAACCGGCGTGCTATTTGGCTGCGCATGGAGATTCGCATCGAGGAAATCGGGACGCCGCCCGCTCCGTGCGTCGCTGACGACGGGCAGCTGTCGGCGGCGTTGGCTCCCGGTCCGGTCGACTGGAAACTCCTTTGCGAGCGCTATGAGCAACCGCATTAAATGAAGCAATTGGCGATTCCCGTGTTCACGGTATCTGGGGAGCCCCGGCACGATTGCGCAGTCCGCGAGATCCGGACAACACGGATCCTCACCGCTAGACCGAACGCTCACTAGAATTGCTGCCGGCGCGTGGAGCGAATTGAAAAAACCCCACTTGGTGTTATAAAAGAGGGTATGAAGGCGGGCGCTCGCGAGGTTCGGATTGCAAACGTTCAAGACGAAGGCGTTCGCCCGTTTCGCCGATCGGGAGGGACTGGAGGACGCGGCGCTGTGCGAGGCCGTGCGGCGCGCCCGCAGAGGCCTGATCGACTCCGACCTCGGCGGCGGCGTCATCTAGCAGCGCATCGCCCGCAAGGGCGGCGGCCGGTCAGGCGGGTTCCGCACGATCGTGCTGTTCCGCCGGAGCGAGCTGGCGTTTTTCGTCTACGGTTTCGCCAAGAGCGACCGGGAGAACCTGCGCCGGAACGAGCTTGAGACCTACAGGTTGCTGGCCGACGAATATCTGGCGCTGGACGCAACGAGCCTAACGGCCGCGCAGGGCGCCGGGGCGATTGTGGAGGTGAAGTGCGATGACCAAGCAGTACAAGAGCGAGGCTCTGGCAGCGGTGCACGAGGCGGCCCTCGGCCTGGCCGAGGCAGGCCTGATGTCGAAGCGGACCATGCGCAAGTTCGACGAGATGTGCCTGACGCCGGTGCGGGACATGACACCCGACGACATTCGCGCGCTCCGTCTGCGCGAACAGGCGAGCCAGGCGGTGTTCGCGCGGCACCTCAACGTGACGACGGGCCTGGTGAGCCAGTGGGAGCGCGGCGAGAAGCGCCCGCGAGGCGAGGCGCTGAAGCTGCTGACGCTGGTGGCGAAGAACGGTCTCGGCGCGGTCGCGTGAGACATGCCTGGGTATGGCCCGCAGGGGTCGCCTATGACGGTCGCGAGGACCGTCTTGCGGGTGGTCAGCACCGGGGAAAGGAGTGGCGGTTGGCTGCGGTAACGCGTCAGTGCACCGGAAACCCAGCTGACCGCGTAAGACTTTGCGGCCCGGATCGGGATCGGAACCGCCCAATGGCATTATTTCGTTAGATTGAAATCATTGCGCCTGAAAGCGTTCGGTCGAGCGGTGACGAGCTGTTTTCGTTGTCTGCCTGACTTTCTTTCCTGACTGCCGCCGACACCCTGGCCGCTGCCGTGAACCGTTGCCCGGAGTTTGCGCCCGCGCTGAATGCGC
>MPMP01000152.1 GCA_002238565.1 Albidovulum sp. bin36 | reverse complement strand
CGGCGCGGAACCCGTCGACGACGGCGGGATCGAGGCCCGAGAGGTTTGCGATGGTCTTGTGCCGGACGCGCCGTCCCTCGCACCAAGTCTTCCTGAGGAGGACGGCCTTGGTTCCGAACTGGTTTGGTATATCGTCGATTCGGATGGACATTCTTATGTAAGTATTTTTCTTGCCTGTTGATACGCTTTTATAAGCATCTTTCGGCGAAGTCAAGGGATTTTTTATGTAAGATAGAATCCCGGCAAGTCCGCGCCGCTGGCGGCAGAAAACCGTTTCGATTCAACGCGTTGGACGAAAGAAGGGGCGGATGATCTGCTGAAAGTTCCGTCTAAGCAGGATAAGTCTCCTAACCGGCCGGAATATCGCCGGAAAGACTTCGCTGCTCGAAGCGCACTTTCTTTTGTCAGCGGCAGGCAACCCACAAATTGCACTCGATCGAAACGTAATTCGCACGGGCGTGAGTGCGGCCCCCGATATGCCTCCAGAGACGTTTGGAAAGCAATGTTCAATGGATTCGATACTTCCAAGGACGTGAAAAATTCCGCGGAACACGACCGTCTTGGGCCACTTGCCTCGACACTTGCACTTGAACAATCGGGCATCGTCAATTTATCTTCCGAAGACACTGTTCGGCTGTCAATGCCGGAATTGCAAATTAGCGCCGGGCTTAAGTTTTCCTTTCGGGGAGGAGCGCAATCGCCGGTCAAAGGACGAATCCGCGCGACCGGAGATGGGTTCCATGTCGAAAATCCGGCTTCGCCTTGTCCGCTCAAGGCGGAATTCTAGTCTTCGCACGCAGGCAATCTCAAAGAGGATGCGCAACGACTCGGTGAACTTAGGAGGCAAAAGCGGGGAAACCTGATAGCCAGGACTCTTTTAATTGTGAATCCTCGGCTTACGAGCGTGGAAGATAACACGGCCGCGGGAGTCCCAATGATTTGGGGCGATGCCGGCCTTAAGGAACTTGTTCCTCTGAATGTGATGGGCGATGGGATGACAAGGGTCGCACACAAAGATGGAGTATCGGCGCGTCTCTCAGAGACGCTTGGCCTGCTCGCTCATTTCTCTCGACTTGCCGGCGCCCGCTTCTGCCGGAAGCGCCACCCGGGAGTGTTCGAGAAGCTCATCCCAGCCGAAGGTCGGCCCAAGTCCCCATTCGTCGAGAGAGGTCAGGAGTCGCGGAGCTTCCGATTCAGCGTGAGCAAGTTCGGCATCGCGTAGATCGCGAAAACGCCGTTTGAGATCAAAAAAGTCAGTGGCGGGCAATTGCCGGGACCCTTCAAGCTAGAAAAAAGCTAGCCGATCTGTGGGAGGAAGTCTCCGCCCGGTTGTCAGCCCGGTCAATATCAATCTTTCGAGGCCCGCAGCCGCCATGCATCGAATGACACATACTTTTGCTAAGGGAGTTTGTTCCAGTTTCGTTTGGCCTTCGAGCTGTTCAGAGACGGGATGCGGCTATGCCCCCAGGTGGGTTCACTGTTCGAAATCGGCCGGCGATCGACTTTATGTTGGATCGGAACGCTTCCCAAGAGGCAAGGCTGCTGCCGAACTGCCGGAGTCTCTGCGTCAGCGTTGTCAGACTACGAACGGCGACCGACGATCACCAGCGTCGCCGCACGTGGACGATGGCAACGGCAACTGCCTGCCGGTCGCCCGGGGCCTCGGGCAAGCAGGATGGATTCGGACGGGCATCGTGATCGGCAACCATCCGGCACTCGGGAACGGACGCCGGAATCGCTCCGGCCCGCTCCGCCTCACGAGTCCTGCGGGCGCAGGAAGATCTGCTCGCGAAGCACCTGCCAGCGGCTGTCCTCGAACCGCCACTCGATGTTGCAGAGCAGCGTCATCTCCTCTCCGCTCATCCCGCTGTGCTTTCGGGTCAGGACGCACACCGCGCTGTCGCCGAGAACGTGGAAGTCATGCCAGGCCGCCCACGGATTGAGCCGCGTCGCGCCCGCTTCCGCCTGACTGCGGAAATGGGCGATGAAACCCCGCTTGTCGAAGGTCGTGACCTCGCTGTCGGGCATGACCAGCGTCGTGTGAAAATCCTTGTGGTAGATGGACTCCAGGGCATCGACGTCGAAACGTGTTGCGCGATCGATCAGGTGGTCCATCGCCGCGCGGATGGCTTGCTTCGTGTGCGTGGGTCTTGTCATGGCGTTTGCTCCTGTGGACGGCAGGTGAACGACCGTGGGGGCGTTCGCCCGAATCGCGAGCCCCTACCCGTCGCCTGCCCATTGGCCATAAATTTAGTGATACCGCAATAGCTTGTACACTTCGCTTTCCGACCCCAGCCTCATGGCGCGCTCGGTCGAGGCGGACGAATCGGCCAGCCGGGCGTGGCAGAGCCAGGACGATCTCGTTCCCCGGAAGCCGCTCGTGCTTGCGGTGCAGGTGGCCGCCCATCGCGGCGACCAGGCCCATGGCGCGGCCGAGATTGTCCGGCCCGGGGGGAGTCGCCGCTCGGTCGCGAAGTCGGCGAGGACCGCGATTTCGATGTCCGTGAAGAAGCATTTCGCGTCCAGCTCCGGGGTCTCGCGCCCGCGCATCGCCGGGGCGGCCAGCCTCCCGGGCGATCACTGCGTTGATGGCGGCGGCGAATTGGATCCAGGTGCTCAAGAAGTACGATTTCGCCTCCGCCGGCTGAACGCCGGCGCCGTAGCGCGGAGCCGTCCGAATCGCCCGAATTCGCCGCGACGCGGACAATCCGCGAAAAAGCGGGAATCGGCGTCCGTTGGTGGCGCGCGCGCTGAGTTATGGTATGTTACACAGCTAAGTGTATGGCGCGGTTGACGGGGCTCGAACCCGCGACCTCCGGCGTGACAGGCCGGCACTCTAACCATCTGAGCTACAACCGCGTACAGAAAACTGCTGTCATTTTCAGTTACTAGGCAGGCGCTTATCCTCTGCGAGCGAGCAGGTCAAGAACAAATTTCGGCAAGCCCCGCGTTGTCGGCCCCCCAGCCATCGCTGCCGGGATTTCGCTGCTTCAGGAGGCATTCGAATCGACAGTGGTGGGTGATGAGAGATTTGAACTCCCGACATCTTCGGTGTAAACGAAGCGCTCTACCACTGAGCTAATCACCCTCGCGCCGTATTCGAAAAACCCGTCTGCAATGTCAAGCCCCCGGCGGCGGAAAAAACGCGCTGCATCGATCCTGCAAGTTGCACCTTTTTAAGGCCGGTGGCTAGTAGATTCGGCGCCGCCCTTTTCGCGGAGCGACCGTTCCGCCTCAGGCGACCCGCCGATGTGTTGTCGTGCGAAGGCCAAGTTCAGCCGTTTTCCGCGCACGCCGCTTGAGCCGCATTGATTTCCAGCCTGCTTTAGCCTGGGATGCCGACGACACTCTCTACGCAATTTTGAGTGGCTTGGTGGGTGATGGGAGGCTCGAACTCCCGACCCCTTCGGTGTGAACGAAGTGCTCTACCACTGAGCTAACCACCCTGGATTCTGCGCGCCGGCTTGCAAACGGCCTCGCGTCTCAATTCGCCTGGCTCTTTGGAGGAGCATGGCGCAAAAGGATTCCTCGCGCTGCAATAAAGTTAATGCTTGGCGGAACTTTGCGGCGACGGCACTTCAGGCCTAACATTCTGAGTCGGGATTATTAGGTCCTGGTCCTCATTCCATTCGATCGGAACAGGCTTCTTAACGAGTGCGAGACGGAGCACCTCGCTAATGTGGGAGACCTGAATGATTTCGATCTGCGACTTCACCTCGTCCGGAACCTCTTTCAAGTCCTTGGCGCTTTCCTTTGGAATAATGACGGTTGAAATCCCGCCGCGTATCGCAGCCAGCAGCTTCGACCTAAGTCCGCCGATAGGCAAAACGTTGCCTCTAAGTGTCATTTCGCCCGTCATTGCCAGGTCCTTGCGCACGGCGATGCCGGTCAAAACCGAAACGATCGACGTCACCATGGCGATACCCGCGGACGGCCCGTCCTTGGGCGTCGCGCCTTCGGGAACGTGCACGTGGAAATCCAGCTTCTCGAATACGGTCGGCTTCACTCCTATGGTCGGCGAAATCGACTGCGCGTAGGACAAGGCGGCGGAAATTGATTCCTTCATCACGTTGCCGAGTCGCCCGGTAGTCTTGATTCGGCCCTTGCCCGGCATCTTCAAAGCTTCGATCAAGAGCAGGTCGCCACCTGCGCTAGTCCACGCCAGGCCGGTTACGATGCCGACCTTGTCGGATTCCTCGGCGATTCCGTAGCGGAACTTTTTTGGACCAAGTAAATCCTCGAGCTTCTTTTCTCCGACCACGACTCGCTTTTTGTCGCCGAGCTCAATTATTGTAATAGCCTTGCGCGAAAGTTTCGCGATTTCTCGCTCAAGGTTTCGGACACCGGCTTCATGCGTATAAGTTCGAATAATTTCGGTCAGCGCCGGGTCTGTGATCCTGAATTCGGATTTCCTTATCCCGTGCGAATCTAGCTGCTTCGGAATTAAGTGACGCTTTGCGATTTCAAGCTTTTCATCCTCCAAATACCCGGACAAAGAGATGACCTCCATTCTGTCCTTGAGCGGCTCGGGAATATTGTGGAGGAAATTCGCGGTTGTAATGAACATTATGTTGGAAAGATCATACTCGACATCCAAGTAGTGATCCATGAACGTCGAATTCTGCTCGGGGTCCAGAACCTCGAGCATCGCGCTCGCGGGGTCCCCGCGAAGAGACGACCCCATCTTGTCGATTTCGTCGAGCAGCATTAGCGGATTGGTCGTATTTGACTTTTTAAGAGACTGGATAATCTTACCCGGCATCGACCCGATGTAGGTGCGACGGTGTCCCCTGATCTCCGCTTCGTCGTGGACTCCGCCGAGCGAAATCCTGATGAATTCCCGCCCCGTTGCCTTGGCGACCGACTTTCCTAACGAAGTCTTCCCGACGCCCGGGGGGCCGACGAAGCACAATATTGGCCCTTTTAGCTTTTCCGTACGGTTTTGCACGGCGATATACTCGATTATCCTGTCCTTGACGCGCGTCAGAGCGTAGTGGTCGTCGTCAAGGATTTTCTGGGCGGCTCTAATATCCTTGCTGATCTCCTTCTTCACGCCCCACGGAATGGAAAGGAGCCAATCAAGATAGCCCCGGACCACTGTCGCTTCCGCAGACATCGAACCCATGCTTTTAAGTTTCTTGAGCTCGGCGTTGGCCTTCTCCTTGGCTTCCTTCGAAAATTCGGTTTCGTTGATTTTCACCTGAAGTTCTTCGAGCTCGGAAAGTTCGTCCTTGTCGCCAAGTTCCTTTTGAATGGCCTTCATCTGCTCGTTCAGGTAGATCTCCTTCTGGGTCTTCTCCAACTGGGATTTCACCCGATTCTTGATCTTCTTCTCTACGCGCATCATGGACACTTCGTCCTGAACGAGAGCAAAAACCTTTTCCAGGCACTTTGATACGCTGAGAATCTCCAGAACTTTCTGCTTTTTTTCGACGGCGAGGGCCAAATTTCCAGCGACCACGTAGGCAAGCTTCATCGGATCATCGATATCCGCGACTTCCGCGATCGTTTCATCGTGGACGTTTTTCCTTCCCTTCGCGTATCTTTCGAACGATTCCTTGATTGACGAGACCAAGGCGCCGACTTCTTCCTCGTCGCTGTCGTCCCACGAAATCGGCAGCGGCTCCGCGTACGCTTCCAAATGGTTCGTCGTTTCGACGTATTCCCCGATTTCCATGGTGCCTTGGCCCTCGACTAGAACCTTTACGGTACCGTCGGGAAGCTTGAGCATCTGGAGAACATTGGCCTGAACGCCGATATTGTAGATTTCGTCCGGGGCGGGGTCGTCGTCCTGCGACTTCTTCTGCGCTACCAGAACAAGCTTTTTTTGCGAGCCTACGATTTCCTCCAGAGCGACGATCGACTTCTGCCGCCCGACAAAAAGAGGCACGATCATATTGGGAAATACGACAATGTCCCTCAACGGCAGAACGGGAAAGGTTTCCTTTGATCCTGGCATTTCGCCTCCTAGGATAAGCGCCGGCTAGCTACGTGCCGCTCGCGCGATGCAAAATTCGTTCGAATTGTTGCTTGATTAGGTGGCAATGAAATCGACGGCTGTCAAGTCGCCTGCATCTCCGGAATCAGCATTTAGTCGGAATTCGAAGCAATTCGCCCCTGCCAATGGCGTATGCATGTGGAAAACTTTTCGAGCGCTATTCAATTCGGCGGCGAATCGCCGCCGCGCGTTCGCGCGCCGGAGCGGCTGCGCGGCCGGCGGGAATCGCGGCGCAGCCGAGATTCCCGGAAGCGGAATCTAGAAACCGACCGGCGACCGCGGCTCATCGTGTTCGGCTCGCCTCCGATCGCGGCGATCGGACCGCCTGTACCGAAAATGCGCGCGAATTTGAATCTCTACGCGGCATCGCGAGCCGAAACGACCGAATTTTCCGGCGCTACTGCTGCGCGGGCGTATCGCCGGCAGACCTCGCCAGGTGGAACTCATTGACGAATTTCGAAATCGTTCCCGCTTGAATGGCGGAGCGAAGACCCGACATCAAGCATTGGTAGTAATGCAGATTGTGCCAGGTGAGCAGCATCGAGGAGATTATTTCTCCGGCCTTGAAAACATGGTGTAGATAGGCGCGCGAATAATTTCGGCACGCCGCGCAAGTGCATTCGTCGTCGAGCGGCCGTCCGTCGTCGGCGTAGCGCGCATTCTTGACATTGACGTTTCCGAATCTCGTAAACGCCTGCCCGGTGCGTCCTGAACGCGTTGGCAGCACGCAATCGAACATGTCGATGCCTCGCACGACGGCTTCAACGATATCCTCCGGCTTTCCAACGCCCATGAGATAGCGCGGCTTGTCCCGGGGAAGCTGCTCGGGAGCGTACTCCAGCACGGACATCATTGTTTCTCGCCCCTCGCCGACTGCTAGCCCCCCGACCGCATATCCGTCGAACCCGACCCGAGCCAGCTCCTGAGCGCTCTCCTCTCTAAGACCGCGAAAAATCGATCCCTGCTGGATTCCGAACAGCGCGTAGCCGGGTCTGTCGCCGAAGGCGCTTTTCGAGCGTTCCGCCCATCGCGCCGAGAGCCGCATTGATTCCCAGGCATCGCTTTCGGAAACGGGAAATCCGGTGCATTCGTCCAGGCACATCGCAATATCCGAGCCGAGCTTTCTTTGCGTCGACATCGATTCTTCGGGACCTAGAAAAAACTCTCGGCCGTCGACATGCGATCGGAAGCGGACCCCCTCCTCGCGCAATGTCCTCCGCCCTGCGAGGCTCATAATCTGGTAGCCGCCGGAATCGGTCAAGATCGGCCCGTTCCAATTCATGAATTTGTGCAGTCCGCCTAGCGATTCTATGCGGTCGGGGCCTGAGCGAACCATCAGGTGGTAGGTGTTTCCCAGAATAATTCGCGCGCCGGTCCGGTAAACGCTTTCGGGTAGCATGGCCTTGACCGTGGCGGCGGTTCCGACCGGCATGAAGGCGGGCGTTTCGAACGCCCCTCGCGGAGTCGACACGAGTCCCTTGCGAGCGCGGCCGTCCCTGCATTCGACCTTGAAACCGAATCTCCCAGTCATAGCTTCCCGCTTCTTTCGCCTTCGCCAAATTCCCATGCGCTTTGACTCGGGCGCCGACTGGACAACGCCCCAAGGCCCCGAGCAAATCCAATCCTGTTATCAGTTGACAGCATTTTCGCAACCACTTGAAGCCATTGAGGATTCCGCTGCCGGAATCGCCCCAAGTTTCAAAGTAAGCGTTCGGTCGAGCGGTGAAGATCCGTGTTGTCCGACTGCCGTCGACGCCCTGGACGCTGCCGTGAACGGTTGTCCGGAGCGCGCGCCGCGCGGACTGCGCAATCGTGCCGGGGTTCCCTAAAAACCGTGAACGGGGGAACCGCCGATTGCTTCATTTAATGTGGTTGCTCAGAGCCTTCTTCAAGAATTTGCTCCGCGATAGTTCCTACCATTGCTTTCTTGTCCCTCGCTTCAGGTTCTAGCCTTTCGATAACCGCGACCAGCCGCTGCCGAGTTGAATGGAGCTGCTGCCTAATTTCGTCGGCAAGTGTTGGCGAGTGCCAGTGGCGCGGCTAGTGCCGCCTCGGACCGCAATTGATCCGGAAATCGATTCGACCGAGCTCCGCGAGCCCGTATCGGCCAAACCGACCGGCAAGTCCCTCGCGGACCGCCGAACTAGGCCATGCCCTTGATCGGTCCGCGGCAATTTCCAGAGTATCACCCGCAGTATAAGACCGGCGGAATGCCG
>MPMP01000016.1 GCA_002238565.1 Albidovulum sp. bin36 | reverse complement strand
CCTGCGAACCATCGCAACCGCCGACCTTCCCGAAAAGCCGCCCCGACCGGCGATCGCCTCCCAGCAGACAAAACAATCCGCAGTCCCTTTGGAATTCCGCCCAAACAAGGAGAAAATCGAGAATGAATTGATAATGAGAATTGCTGCATCGTCTCGTGTCGCATTGACGCTATCGTCGCCATGAAACAGCATTTTCCGAAAACCTCCAGAGTCGACGACGCGGCCTCGGCGGCAATCCGCTCGAAGGTCGGAAACAGCCCCGAGAGCACGGTCCGGCGGTCCGTTTGACAGAGGGGAATGTATCTTGCGCCCGCCGCAACGATATTGGCTGCGAACGAATGGAGATACAGCGGCAGGATTAGCTCGAGTTAATTTTTTTGCTTCTCGCGGCCGCGCGGACCACGAAATTGACGGTGCCGGCGCGAGGCAGCTGCCCGAAATCGCGGGGGAAGGCGCCGGCGCGAACCGTTCGCCACCATTGAGTCTTCAATGGAATCCGCCTCTTCGGAATCTCGTTTTTAGTAGTATGCGGTCATCGCGTGCTCGGATTCCGCAAAAAACAGCCATCGTTCAACGATAGACCCTGCGAAAAACGATAAAGACGCGAGCGAGAGCCAAAAAACCGCGCCTGGAACGAATATCGAGGCAAAAACGAGCGCAATGGGAGCGGCGCAACCTGCCAAGACAGCAAGCATTCTAAGTTTGCGGGCATGCTTTCGAGCGACCCTGTAGCCCATTTCCCGCGTAAGGTAGCTGGCGCCGCTATGCGGCGACTCCATCAGTCGAACACTTCCGATCCCGCCTAATCCCGTAGCCGATTCGGCACTCGAAATCCGCTTCGCCGAATCGCCGCGTTTCCACCAGATGGATTTAGCGGCCCAGGCGGCGGCCAGAGCGAGCATGGCGTACAAGGGATATCCCGCTGAAAATTGGACTTGAGGAGCCATGGATGTCGCGGTGGCGTAAAGCAGCGCGCCACCGGCGATCGAGAATCCTAGAAAGCAAGTCGGCGTCCATTTCGAATTCCAGCGGGCGACTGTCTTAAGCTGCGCGTAAATCATTCCGGTTGCATAAACTGTCGCTAGGGAAAGCAGGAGCACGGGAATAGCGGTAAGAACCGGGTATGCGCCGTAAACCAACGCGAACGCCGCATGGAGGAATGCGGCGGCGAGCGCAGCTACCGCAAGTACGCCCTCGCGGGAGAGCCACGAACTCCGCCACTGCGAAAAAGCGCGCCAGGCGCGCTCGGGACGGCGCAAATGCAGCATTGAAGCGAAGAGGCCGACTGTGGCGAGGACGAACCCAAACCCGTAGCAGAGCAGTTTGAATTCGCTGTGCAAGCTCCTTTGGACAATGTCCGAAACGCTCAGCAGAGACAAGAAACCGAATCCCGCTCCGGACAGCACAGTAAAAAAAATAACGGAATATGCAGGATGCATTAGCCCAGCCGCTCCAGCGCGCGATCAAGCCAGCCGAAAAATCCATCCGACCCGGTCCGCTCCGCCTCGGCCAAGCCATCCAGAGAAATGCCGTCGCTCTCCCGCCTTGGCCGGGGCGGCAAGTATTTGTTGACGGGCCGCGTGCCCTGCTCCGGCATGAGATCGTAGCCGCTTCTTTCGGCAACAAGTCTGGATACGTCGGACTCGGGGTCGCCTAGATCGCCGAAATGCCGCGCATTCGCCGGGCACGCCCTGACGCAGGCGGGTTCCCGGTCCTCCTCCGGCAAATTCTCGTTGTAGATCCGGTCAACGCACAGCGTGCATTTTTTCATGACGCCTTCGCCGGGATCCATTTCTCTTGCGCCGTACGGGCAGGCCCAGGCGCAAAGGCCGCATCCGATGCACCAGTTCTCTTCGACGAGGACGATACCGTCCTCGGAGCGTTTGAAGCTCGCCCCGGTCGGGCAAACTGTAACGCACGGGGCATCGTCGCAGTGAAGGCACGATTTGGGAAAGTGAACGATCTGCGATCTTTCGGAGTCGCCCGCGACCTCGTACGTATGGATTCTGTTGAGAAAGGCGCCGAGCGGGTCGGAGCCGTAGGCGTCGCCGTCGCTCAGCGCGGACCCGTAGCCGCCCGTATTCCACTCCTTGCAATTGATTACGCAGGCATGGCACCCCACGCAAGTATCAAGGTCGATTACGAGTCCGAGCTTCGAGTCGACCGATTCGGGCAGCGACGTCATTCAGACCATTCCTTCCCGTATTCCAGCATTCCGTCGCCTAAGCCGACGGGACTCGCCTGGGCGGGAACCTGCGGACTGGCGGGTCCGCTTGACGCCGGTTCGATTCTAACCCGCAAATCGTACCATGCGGCCTGGCCTGTTATCGGATCGGAATTCGCCCACCTCATCCCGTTCGGCCTCGGAGGGAGCAATTCGTCGATCAGGTGATTGACTATGAAGCCGTTCGTAGATTCTGGCGCGTCGGGCGACAAAGCCCATGCGCCCTTTCGCTTGCCGATAGCGTTCCAGGTCCAGAGAGTGCGGGGATTGCTGGCCGCCGTTCGGCGCACTCTTACCGTGATTTTTCCGTGACGCGATGTCACCGTGGCCCATCCGCCGTCGTCCAGCTTCGCCGCGTCCATCACTTCTTTCGGCACGTATAGAAGGTTGTCGCCGTGGATCTGCCTAAGCCACGCGTTATGAGATCCCCAGGAATGATACATGGCCGCCGGTCGCTGCGTTACCGCGTGAAGGGGAAACTCGTCGCCGTCGCCCAGCGCGTCCTCGAATGGCGGATACCAGGCGGGCAGAGGGTCGAAGCAGTCCAGAATCTGCTCGCGCAGGTGGTCGGGCGGCTGCCTTGCGCCGTGTCCCTGCGCCGCGACCCGAAACTTGCAAAGCGTCTCAAGATACAGATCGAACACGTACGGAGTCGGCTCGTCGTAAAATCCCGTCGCGACCGCCCACTTCTGGTAGGCGGAATTCCAGGGTTTGAAATACAGCGCGTCGTCCGGAACGCGGCTCGTCCAGAAGCCGCCATTCTCAATGTATCGTTCAAGCTGATTGGGGTTTGGCGAGCCTCGGCCGCTTCCGGATTCATCGGAATTCCTCCACCCGGCCAGAGGACCGATGCCGGGCTTGCGCTGGTGCGTGACCATGTAGTCGGCGTAGTCGGCGTAGGCCGGGCTGCCGTCCGGCTTGCAAAGCCCCGGCAGCCCCAGGCGCGCGCCGATGTCGATGAGGACGCTCTGAAATCCGCGCACGTCTCGATCCGGTTCTACAACCGGCCATCTGATCGCGTCGGCCGCGGCGTCCGGCTCGCAAATCGGCCGGTCGAGAAGAGAAATGCAATCGTGCCGCTCGAGATAGGTGGTGTCGGGCAGGACTAGATCCGCGTAGGCTACGGTTTCCGACGAATAGGCGTCCGCGCAAATGATTCTAGGTATCACGTATTCGCCCGACGAGTCCCTGCGTTCGAGCATCTCGAGCACGCCGAGGGAATTCATCGAGGAATTCCAGGCCATATTCGCCATATAGAGAAAAAGCGTATCGATCCCAT
Source organism: Albidovulum sp. bin36 (assembly GCA_002238565.1). Classification (GTDB taxonomy): domain Bacteria; phylum Pseudomonadota; class Alphaproteobacteria; order Rhodobacterales; family Rhodobacteraceae; genus JAPPFL01. Next base: position 65,830 of record MPMP01000016.1, on the reverse strand, counting down.
AGGGATCGCCCGCGGCGGCATTCGAAATGACCATGTGCATCATGCCGTGCGCGGACAGCGGAGCATCCCAGGAAAAAGCCTTGTCGATTCGCAGCGGCTCACCCGCGTCGTCCACAAGGAGATCTTCCGGACCGCGGGGATAGCCGAGATGCGGGCCGGGCATGGGCCTGCCGGGCCCGTGCTCGGCGCACGGTCGCGGATGGGCGGCAACGGGCTTGGGATAGGGAGGCTTGAAACGGAATCCTCCCGGGCATTCAACCGAACCGAGCAGCAACTGAAGAAGATGGATCGCGCGGCAAGTTTGGAAGCCGTTCGAGTGCGCGGAAATCCCCCTCATGGCGTGGAACGAGACCGGTCGCCCGATCATGAATTCGTGGCGCTCGCCGCGCCAGTCGGTCCAGGGCTGTTCCAGCCTGATCTCTTGCTCGAACGCCGCATGCGCCAGTTCGGCCGCTATGCTCCTGATTTTCGCGGCCGCGATTCCCGTCGCCTTTTCGACGTTGTCGGGCGCGTAGCGCGAGTCGAGATATTTCTTCGCCGCCAGCTCGAACGCCGGAATCGCCGTCAGGCCGCCGCCGATTTCGAATTTTCCGCTGAGCGCCGCTCCGATTCCGCAATCCTTCCAGCATTTCGCCTCGCCGCGGGCTCGGTCCCAGACGAGCGGCTCGCCGTCGTCGCCGCGGGCCAGGAGGCCGTCCCGCGGCCCGCCGTCGTCGACGACGACAAGATGCGCCGCATTCGTATAGCGAAGCAGGTACTCGAGATCGATTTTGCCGGAGCGAAGCAGTTCGTGGACGAGCGAAAGCACGAACAGGCCATCCGTTCCCGGCGTAATCCCGACCCAATCGTCCGCGATGGCGTTGTAGCCGGTCCGAACCGGATTCACGGCAATTATTTTCGCTCCCCGTTCCTTAAGCCGCGCCAGTCCTGTCTTGATCGGATTCGAGTCGTGGTCCTCGGCGACGCCGAACAGCATCAGCATTCGGGTGCGCTCCCAGTCCGGCTGGCCGAATTCCCAAAATGAGCCTCCCATGGTATAGATTCCCGCCGCCGCCATGTTGACGGAGCAGAAGCCGCCGTGAGCGGCGTAGTTCGGCGTTCCGAACTGCTGCGCCCACCAGCCGGTAAAGCTCTGGGACTGGTCGCGCCCCGTAAAGAACGCCAGCCGCTTCGGGTCGGTCTCTCGAATCGGCTTGAGCCACGATACGGCGGTCTCGAGCGCTTCGTCCCACGAGATCTCCTTGAACTCGCCCGATCCCCGGGGCCCGACGCGCTTAAGGGGCGAACGCAGCCTGGCGGGCGAATACTGCTGCATAATGCCTGCCGAACCCTTGGCGCAAATGACGCCCCTATTAATCGGATGATCGCGATTGCCCTGAATGTACCTGACCTTGCCGTCGCGCAGGTGGACATCGATGCCGCAGCGGCAGGCGCACATGTAGCAGGTCGTTTTCCGAACCTCGTCGGAGACCTTCGGAGACTTGTTGAAAGCCGGGTATTCGAAAATTTTCATCGCCGAACGACTCCGAAGCCGCCCGAGGCGGGCGGAGGCGCCGGGAGCCTTGAACCCGGCCGTCTTGGCCGAACGCCTTGGAACTTGCCGCATTCCCTCGCGTACATGGTCGGCGCCGAACGGATAGGCGGCGAAGGGTCCGGATGCCTCAAGCTACGCCCCGACTTGCCGCCGCATGTCGGACGAATCGATGCCGGCCACGCGCGCCGGCCTTTTCATCGCGTCGCGGCGGAACGGCTCTCCCAGCTCCTGGTTCAGGATAATTTCGACCAGGGTCGTAACTCCCCGTTCCTGGTCCTCGCATGCCCGGCGCAGCGCCTCGGTAACTTCGTCGGCCGTTCTTGCCTCGACTCCGCGCAGCCCGCAAGCTTCGGCAACCTTCGCGTAGCTGAGATCGGGGTTCAGCTCGGTGCCTACGAAATTGTCGTCGAACCAAAGGGTCGTATTCCGTTTTTCCGCGCCCCACTGGTAGTTTCGGAAGACGACCATGGTGACGGCGGGCCAGTTCGAGCGTCCGATCGAGGTCAGCTCGTTCATGGAGATTCCGAATGCCCCGTCGCCGGCGAATCCGACGACAGGCACGTCCGGGCATCCGATCTTGGCGCCTACGATTGCGGGGAATCCGTAGCCGCAAGGCCCGAACAGGCCCGGCGCCAGATACTTTCGGCCCTCCTCGAACGCCGGATAGGCGTTGCCGATCGCGCAGTTGTTGCCGATATCCGAAGAAATTATGGCATCGGCCGGCAGCCCCGCCTGGATGGCGCGCCATGCTTTGCGCGGCGACAGGTGATCGGGCTGACGGCGACGGGCGCGCTCGTTCCAGGTCGTTCCCGGATCGTCGTCCTCGTGGTCCATCGAACTCAGCTGCTGAAGCCAGGCCGACTTGGTCGTGCGAATTAGGGACTCGCGCGCCTTGCGCCCCTTTTCCCCTGCCGACGGCGATAGTCTTTCGAGAAGTTTTTCGGCGACTGCCTTCGCATCCCCTTCGATGCCCACGCTCACTTTCTTGGTCAGCCCGATTCGGTCCGCATTGATGTCGACCTGGATAACTTTCGCTTGGCGGGGCCAATAGTCTATTCCGTATCCCGGCAGCGTAGAAAACGGATTCAGCCGCGTTCCGAGCGCCAGCACGACATCGGCCTTCGATATCAGCTCCATGCCGGCTTTCGAACCGTTGTAGCCCAGCGGACCGCAGAAGAGCGGGTGCGATCCGGGAAAGGCGTCATTGTGCTGGTAGTTGCAGCATACCGGCGCGGCCAGCCGTTCCGCCAGCTTCTTCGCCGCCTCTATTCCATTCGACAGCACGACCCCGGCCCCGTTTAGGATCACCGGGAATTCAGCCTCGGACAGCAAGTTCGCGGCTGTCTCGAGCGCGGCATCGCCGCCCGAAGGCCTTTCGAATCTTACGACCTGCGGCAATTCGATATCGACGACATGCGTAAAGTAGTCTCGCGGCACATTGATTTGCGCGGGCGCCGACCCTCGCCATGCGCGCATGATCACCCTGTTCAGCACCTCCGCAACCCTGACCGGATCCCGCAGTTCCTCCTGATAGCAAACCATGTCCTTGAACAGATTCATCTGCTCGACTTCCTGGAAGCCGCCCTGCCCGATCGTCCGGTTGGCGGCCTGCGGCGTAACCAGGAGCAAGGGGGAATGGTTCCAGTACGCGGTCTTTATGGCCGTTACGAATCCTGTAACGCCGGGGCCGTTCTGCGCGATGGCCATCGACATCTTGCCCGTCGCCCGCGTGAATCCATCAGCCATGTATCCGCCGTTCTTTTCGTCGGCGACATCCCAAAATGTAATCCCCGCCTCTGGAAACAGATCCGAAACCGGCATCATCGCGGAACCTATGATTCCGAAAGCATTCTCGATGCCGTGCATCTGCAGAACTTTGACGAATGCTTCCTCAGTTGTCATTCTCATGGCGCAACTCCAGTTTGCTCGCAGGTCCCCGCCCGAGGGAAGACGGCTGGCTTCCTTACCGCTTCCCCGAGCCTAATAACAGCAGAATCTTCCGCTTCCAGCCGCCGCCGCCGACATCCCGCCTAGGATCCGGCGCCCGAAATCAGCGCCGGCAATTCGCTAGGCAAATCCGCAACCGGGACGCCGGCGGATTCCAGGGCGCGGCGCTTGGACGCGTAGCCGCCCCTGCCCCCGTCTACGATGGCCCCCGCGTGGCCCATCTTCTTTCCCGGCGGCGAGGACCTCCCGGCGATGAACGCCGCGACCGGCTTGCGCATGCCCTGCGCGTATTCGGCGGCTTCCTCCTCCGCCGAACCTCCGATTTCCCCGCATATGACGACCGCCGAAGTCCTTTCGTCCCGATCGAACATTTCCAAGGCTTCCCGCGTCGTCGTCCCGATCATCGGGTCGCCGCCCACGCCGAAGAATGCGGACTGCCCCATGCCGCTTCGCGTCAGATTGAGGCACGCAAGGGCGCCGAGGCTTCCCGACCTGGAGATGACGCCGATGCCGCCGGCCTTGAAAATCCTGCTATTGAAGGCGGGCATTATACCGGCGAAGGTCTGGCCCGGCGTAACAAGCCCGGCCGTATTCGGCCCCGCGATTCTGCACCCGTTGGCCTTGGCCCCCGCCAGCATCTCCATCACGTCGTGCGTTGGAATGTGCTCCGCGAGGCAAATTACGAGCTTCGCGCCCGCCTCGCAGGCGTCGATGGCCGCTGTCTTCGCGGACAGGGGAGGAACGAACATCAGCGCGACATCGAACTTTCCGGTCATTTCTCGCGCGGATGCGAAAACCGGCAAACCCAGGTGGCTGGTTCCGGCCTTGCGCGGATTGACGCCGCCGACGACGGCGGCGCCGTACTTAATCATTTCGCTCGTCCAAAAGGTTCCCTGGCGGCCGGTAACGCCTTGAACGAGAATTCTGTGGCTGCCGAGAAGAATCATCGCCGCGCCTCCTCGGCGGCGCGAACCGCGGCGACGACCGCGTCGTCCATCAAGTCGTAGGGCTCGATCCCCAGCTCGCTTCTGATAAGCTCGATCGCATCCTCCTCGCCGGTGCCGTGAACGCTGAAGAATGCGGGAATGGACGGACGAAGCTTCTTCCATGCCGCGACAACCCCGCCGGCCATTACGTCCGTGCGCGCGAATGCGCCGCAAAAATTGACCAAAAGGCATTTGATCCCGGGGTTCTCGAGAATGATCCGCAGCGCGGGTTCCGCCTTCGTGTACGAATCGCCTCCGATTTCCAGAAAATTCGCCGGGCGCCCTCCGAAGTGCGCAATCGCATCCATGGTCGCCATGGTCAGGCCGGCCCCGTTGGCCAGAACGCCTACGTCGCCATCGAGCTCGATCAGCCGAAGGCCCGCCTCGGCGGCTCTAATTTCCAGTTCCGTCGCTTGTTCGCGGGACGCCCGCGCCGCCAGCTCCGGCCTGCGCGCCGCCGCGCTGTCGTCCAGAACGAATTTGCAGTCGAGCGCCACGACTTCGCCGCCGGCCGCGATCGCGAGCGGATTAATTTCAAGAAGCTCGGCGTCGAGATCCCGGTAGGCGGAATACAGCGCCGCGAGCGCGGCGGCGATTTCGGGCTTCCGGTCGCCTAGATCAAGCCCTTCGAGAAGCGATTCCGCCTCGGCCGGCCCGAATCCGCGCCGAATGTCGACCTGGCAGCTGCGCATCGCCTCGCTGTCGCTCGCAGCCGCCTCCTCGATATCGATTCCGCCGGACGGCGAAAACAGAACCGTCGGGCAGCGATTACCCCGATCGCTCAAAACCGCGGCGTATAGCTCCCTCGCCACATCGACACGCTCCTCGACGAGCACTTTCTCGACTTTGCAGCCGGAGATTTCCGACCCGAGCATGCTCGCCGCGAATTCCGTGGCTTCTCCGGGTCCCGATGCTAATTTCACGCCTCCGGCCTTGCCGCGCCTGCCGGCGGGAACCTGGGCCTTCACGGCGCAGGGTCCTCGCGCCGCCGCTTTCGCTTCCTCCGGGCTGCGGGCGATACGCCCCCGCGGAACAACGATTCCGCGCTCGGCGATCAGAGCTTTGGATGCCCATTCCTCGAAATTCATTTTCCGTATCTTTTCCAGTACTTGCCGAACAGCTGCTCCTCGGTGGGCCTGTCTTCGGGAATTGTCGTCACGAGGCGGGTGACATTGATAAAGCAGCGGTAATTCAGGTTGTTGTCGATGGTGTTGCCGGCCCAGGTGCCGCCGCCCATGGACAGCGTAAACGGAAGCGCGTTGTCGAATCCTCCTCCGTTGCCGAATGTATGCGCCTGGTTGACTAGCACTCGAACGACATCGGTTTCCTCGGCGACCTCCCTCGCTCGCGCCATGCTGCGCGTGTGTATTCCGACCGAATGCCCCTTTCCCGCGACGTCCAGGATGCTGCGGACGATTCTCTTCGCGTCGTCGAAGTCGCCGGCGCGATACACGGCGAGAACCAGAGACAGTTTTTCGTCCGCGAAGCTCCCCTTTCCTCCGACGCCGGCTTCCTCCACCATGAAGAACTTGCGAGTTTCAGCGCCCGGGCGAAGGCCGAAAAGCCCGGCGAGAGTCGGCGCGTCCTTGGCGATCGCCCTGCGATTCAATTTTCCGCCGATCCAGAGATTCCTCTCGACAGCTGCTCTCTCGTCGCGATCGCAGAGCCAGCCGCCGGCGTTTTCAAGCGCTTGGATCGCGCGCTCGTAGACCGAATCGAGTACGACAACCGCGTTTTCGGACGAGCATGATGTCGCATTGTCGAAGATCTTCGAACGGGCGATCTTTTGCGCCGCGTCGTCAAGGTCCGCGCTTTCATCGAGGATGACGGGGACGTTGCCGGCGCCGACGCCGATGGCTACGGTGCCCGAGAGCATTGCTCGGCGAACATTGTCCTGCGAGCCGGTTACGACCGCGAGGTCGACTTGCGACACCAGCTCCTGCGTCAGTTCCTTGTTGACGGGCGGCGGGAGCACTTGGACCAGATCTGCGGCATGCCCGGCCTTGACCAATTCGCCGCGCATGAATTCGACGGCCTTGGCCGTCGTGGGATACCCCGACGGCGACGGGCCGATGATTACGGCGTTGCCGCCCTTGACGGCCATCATGGCCTTGTTGACAGGCGTCGCCGACGGATTCGTCGACGGGCACACGGCTCCGACCACGCCGACCGGCTTGCCGAAATACGCGAGCCCCTTGTCCTTGTCTTCGCCAATCATTCCTACGGTTTTCGCGCGCAGCAGGTCGCGAAGCGTCCCGAATGTCTTGCGCGTGTTTTTCAAGTACTTCGAATCCGCATCGCCCAACCCCGTATCGGCAACCGCCATCTCCGCGAGCAATTTCGCGTTTTCGGGCTTGTAGAGAGACCAAGCGAGCGCGGTCACGGCGTCGTCCACCCTCCCCTGGTCGCATTCGCCCATGCTCGTCATGGCGCTTCGGGCTCGCTCAACGAGTTTCTCGATTGTCCGGCGCGCCGAATTTTCGCCTGAGGTCGCGGCATCCATTTCAATGGCCTCCATTAATCCAGCGATGCCTTTTGCTGCTCGACGCGACGGAACTCGCCGGCGATGCTCAGGATGACCGCCCCGACGCCGAGCACGATTAGCACGGCGGCGATCGGCCGCTCGAAAAAGCCCAGAAAATTGTAGTCCATCAACTGCATCGATTTCGTAAAGGCCGACTCGCCGAGCTTGCCCAAAATGAGTCCGAGAACGATGCCGGCTGCGGAATATCCGGTGCGCCTCAGCAGGTAGCCGGCGATGCCCGCGATGAACATCACCCAGACATCGATAAATAGATTCCTCAGCGCGTAGGCCCCGACGATTGCGAGCATGAGAATTCCGGGAGCCAGCCAGCGGAACGGAATGCGAAGGAGATGCACGACAGTCTTGGTCTGCAGCCACCCTAGGAAAATGATCAGGAGATTCGCCCAGAACATCGCGGCGAACGTGATCCAGACCAATTCGCCGGAATTGATGAAGATCAACGGCCCCGGCTCCATGCCGTGGATTTGGAAAATTCCTAGCATCATGGCGGTCAGCGCGCCGCCCGGAAGCCCGAGAGCCAGCAAGGGAATCATGGCGGCGCCGGTCGCCGCGTTGTTGGCGGTTTCCGAAGCGACGACGCCCTCGATTTCGCCCTTGCCGAAATTCTGTCGGTTCCTGGACCAGCGCTGAGCCTGGCTATAGCCGAGAAACGCCGCGAGCGTGGCTCCGATGCCGGGCAGGATGCCGGCGAAGAAACCGATTCCGACGGAGCGAAGCATTGTCCATCGCACGCGCCAGAATTCCGCCGCGCTTGGAAATTCCAGTCCGGCCTTCGGCCTCTCGCGGGTTCCCATGGCAATATTGACCGCCTGAGCGAAAACCTCGGAAACGGCGAAAAAGCCGAGAATTATCGGAATGAAATGTATGCCGGCCGACAAATAGTAGGAATGGAAGGAAAGACCGAGAAGCGAACCCTCGTTGAATCTCGCGATGCCGCCTACCGGGTCGGTGCCGATCGTCGCGATCAGCAAGCCCGCCAGAACCGACAGCCACCCTTTCCAAAGCGTCGCGGCGCCAATGGACGCCGAAACCGCCAGCCCGAAGAAGATCAATGCGAAAATCTCCTGCGGCCCGAAAGCCCTGATGGCCCAGCCGGCGATGGCCCCGGTCGCCGACATCATAAGAATCGCCGACGCCAGTCCGCCGATCGCAGAGCAGCTGACCGCCGCGCCAATCGCCTTGCCGCTTTCGCCTCGAAGAGTCATTGGATAGCCGTCGAAGCAGGTCGGCGCGTTTTCGGGAGCTCCGGGAATGTTGAAGAGAATGGCAGTAATCGCGCCGCCGAACACGCCGGCGCAATAGATCACGGAGAACAGCATGATCGCATGCTCGGGTAGCATCGTGATCGTAAAGGGAAGCACGACGGCTCCCAGAGTCAGCATGTTGACCCCGGGCGTCGCGCCGAAAATCATGCCGCCCAGAAGCCCCATTGCGAATATGAGCAGGGTGTTCCAGTCCCCGAAGAGGTTCATCGTGCCCTGGATAAACATATCCATCGCTACAGACCTATGCGCGCCAGGCCGATAATCGCCACGTTGACATCGTAGAACGCCTCGATTCTCCCGACCGGCAAGGCGACGAAAAACAATCGGGTGAAGAATAATAGAACCAGCGCGTAGATCGCCGCCGTCACCGCGAACAAGTTGACCGGCGAGCGCACTTCCATCAGCAGTAGCATTCCGGCTACGAAAAACGGCGCCGATATGTAAAAGCCCACTCTAGGCGCCAGATAGAGCCACAGAAGGGGAAAGACGAAAACCGCCGCCCGCTGCGCCAGCGTTCGCCAGTCGCCGCCGCTCTTCGCGCCGGACTTCGCGTTAGCGTTTTCAGGCGCGCGTCGAGCGACGATTCGCTGCAGGCAGAACTGAGCGACGGCGCCGAACGCCGCGGCGATGCAGAGCGCCCTGGGCCAGCCCGTTGCACCAAACTCGTAGTCGGGAATCTCGCGGTCGAACAGGCCGGTTTGCGAATACACAATGCCGCAAATGAGCAGCCAAACGGCCATTTCGGCGAACGAACGCCAGAATTCGCTCGTTGGCCGGGGGCTTTCGCCGTCAAGAGTACGCTCGGTCATCGTTTTTCAGCTGTCGTCGCGAACACGCGACCGGCCGAGCGGAAGGCGCGCAGCGCGCCTTCCGCGTCCGCAGACTAGATTCCCAGCTGCTCGTACATAGCCTGGTAGGTCGCAACCGCGCCGTTGATCAGTTCGATCGAACCCTCCGTGTCGCGATAGCTGTCGATTAGGTGCATGTATTTGTTTCGGTTGAATTCAGCGTAGTCCGGGTTGCTGAATCCCGCGGCGCACGCCGCGGCAAGAAATTCGACTCTGTCGCTCGGCACGCCGCTCTTGACAAAGAATCCCCGGAAGCGCGTCAGCGATTCAAAGTCGGCGCCGACCTCGCGATGCGTCGGAACTTCGGCGAACGCATCCGGCCGCGCATCCAGGAATGTCAGGATGGGCTTCATCTGGCCCGCGTCCAGGAAGCTTCGAACGTCGCCCGGCTGCTCGAAAAGAACGTCGACATGCCCGCCTATCAGCGCGCCGTATCTTTCGGCGGGCTTGTCGAAGGCGATCTGCTTGACATCCAGCCCCAGCGCATCCGAAAGCTGGTGCATGACAACGAGTTCCATCGAACCGACTTTTCCGAGATTGGCCATCGTCGCTTCGCCCGGATTCGCCTTGGCGTATTCGACGAAGCTCGCCCAATCGGAAAAGCGGCTTTCATCCGTTCTGATGTAGATCTGGCTAAATGTTATTTGCGTCATGCACAGAGGAATCCAATCGACGGCCGGATTTTCCCTGATGTCGCCGCTGGCGTAGGCCGATATTGCGTTATCGATATGCTCGAGTACGGTATAGCCGTCCGCAGGCGCCAGCATGAAATCCGGTATCGCGGCGGTGCCGCCGCCGCCCGCCTTGTTGACGACCTGGAAGGAAATTCCCGCTTCTTCCTCCATGGCCTTGGCCATAGCGCGAGCCAGCTGGTCCGAACCGCCCCCGGGGCCGAACGGCACGATCATGGTAAGAGGCCTGTCCCCGAAACCCGCGGGCTTGGACAAATGGCCGTCCGCCTGCGCCAAGCCTGCACATGCCAGCAGCGATAGCACAACCGAAGCGGTTCCCGTTAATTTCGCCAGCTGTTGATTCATTTTTTCCTCCTTAGAACCTGTCGCCGTATTTACGGCTCATTTGGTGATATTCCCCAGAATAAATTCAGAAATGCGAAATTACAATTGCGAAATTTTTATATTTACTTAAAATAAATTGAATTTAAAGGGGGATTTTATGTCTATCCACCAGCTTAGAGCGCTCGACGCGATCGGACGCTACAAATCATTCGCGCTGGCGGCCGGCGCGCTAAACATTACCCAGTCCGCGATCAGCATGCAGATTTCCGCTCTCGAGCGATCGCTGGGAGCGAAGCTTTTCGATCGCGGCACGCGCCCGCCCCGTCTGACGGCGGCGGGGGAGACCGCTCTACGCCGCGCCAGCTCGATCGTCGCCGAATTTGAAGAAATGCGCGCCGCGCTCGACGAAACGCATGGCTACAGGCACGTTCTGAGGCTTGGCGCGATTCCCTCCGTGCTTACGAATTTGCTGCCTCGGGTCCTGGTCGCGTTGCGAGAAGATCGCCCGAACCTGACCGTTAACGTCGTCTCCGACCTGTCCGGCAACCTGATGGCGATGGTCGAACGCGGGGAAATCGATCTTGCGCTCATGCATCAGCCCCGCAAGCTCAGCGGAATTTTTGCCTGGCACGGATTGTCGCGCCAGAAGATCGTCGTGCTCTCGCCGCTGCAGTCCAGAGAGACGACGGCCAAGGAAATATTCTCCGCTCACCCTTATATCAGATTCAACCGCAACGCCTGGGTCGCGCCGATGATCGAGGAAAGGCTTGCCGAGCTTGGCTTGCATCCCGACACGCGAGCCGAATTGCAGTCGATCGAGGCGATACATTTAATGGTTCACCTCGGATTCGGCGCATCCGTCCTTCCGGACGTAGGCGAATCCGGCCTTTCCAAGGCGCCGCTGCGCCTGCTGGAATTCGGCTCGCCGCCGATCTATCGCACCGTCGGCGTACTGCATCGACCGGATGCCGCCAAAAAAAATGTCCGGCGCTCCGTGCTGCAAACGCTGGACAGGCTTCAGATCGCCGCAATCTGATACCGGGGATCCGTGATGAATCGGCCGATCCGATTTCGCGCCACCACTTCCGACTGGACGCCGGAGCCGCGGCGCGACGGATTGCGCGACCGGGCTATGCGGAAAAGTACCGCGACCGCGGCGAGCCGATCTACCTGATAGGCGTGGCGTGCGGACGCGACGAAAGAAACCTTCTTAAGATCAAGGCCGTACCTGCCTGAAAGATTTGTGCAGAGGCGTTGCACCGGTTCGCGCTTCTCAAAAAATTTGCGCGCGTAATCGCGGCGCGCTTGCATGGTTGTAGGAATCGATACCTGATTGCGGGCGCAGCTCGATAGACAAATCCGGCCAGTCATTCGCAAGCGCGGCATTCGGAGGACTGATGCAATGACTTTTGCAAGGAAGGCTCTAGCAGGTAGCATCCCGATTGGAATGGCCGCGACACTTTCCCGATTTGAAGATTGGCCCAAGGGAACGTGGATTCCGGGCCAAGGCATTGAAGGACCGGAACCCACGTCTTTGACAGCGAGCCCGACCGCTTACGCCATCTGCCCAAGTCGGTACGGGAAGGCGGAAAGGCCCGTTGAATCGCTTTGGCAAAACTTGGCACACGATTCATCTGCCCGGATTGTACTGTCGCGAACTCCGCCGCCTATTGGAAATGAAGATGCCGGGGCGGTTAAGCCTGCCGGCACGGATCAATCTCCCGAAACGCATATTGAACGCTGATTTCCGCCGCCCGGGATCAACAGAATTTTCGAAATTGTAGGGGCAGGGTGAATTTCTTCCTAAAAACTCATGGATTTCAGCAGGTTGCGAGAACGAGGTTTTAAATACTGCCAATTTGACGCGAGATTCGCAAACTCGATTCCGGCTGCTCTTGCGACTAGACAGCCGCTTCGACATTGTAGTTGCGGGCCCGAGGCGCCGACGATGAAAAACCCAAATATCTCGCTATGTCTTGCTACCCATGCCGGAACGCTAGTCCGAATAACTCGGCTTTGATTCAATCATCGCGCCTCACGGCAGAATTGCGTTGAATGCATTTTCGATTATCAAATCCGCTTCGGGAAATCCGTATGCGGGCTCATTCGAGGATTGATCCATGGCTACGGCACTTAGCAGCGAGCCGATGCCGACAGGATCGGAATATGTCGGATTAATTAGGGCGTATTTAGCGATATCGGCCGCCTGCTGCATGGTGGATTTATCATTGGCCTCCATTTCCTCGCACGCGGTATCCGCGATTTCAACGGTATCGATAATTGGCCCGAATCCGTCCTCCTGAAGAAAAACTATTCCCGCCAAGTCACTGCTGTCGAAATTCGCCTGGAATCTTGCAACGCCGGTCTCGTTGGACCAGCTTATTTCGTCGATGCTCGCCACGACGTTCCCGTATGTAATCGTGCGCCGCGCATTCTCGCCTCTGGTTATTCTAACCTCTTTATCTCCGATATTTTTTTTCAGATAGTAAAGAGAATAATTCTTGGTACGCAGCAATTCCGGGTTTCCATCGAAGATAATTTTCGTCCAGTCGCCTTCGCTGCAGTTTATCAGCCGCGGCGGCGCGGCGATTCCGGCTTCCCGGAAATCGGCGGCTCGGTTTTCGCGAATTCTGTCGATAATGCCATAAACTTCGCTTTTTCTGCTGCCCACGACGAAGTATTCACCGTTTATCACCATCTGCGGCGTATAAATCGTTGGGCTGCCGTTGTGCCGGGCGTATTTCCTTTGCCTTTCGCTGAATTCCGGCTTCGAGAATTCATCCTTCCATCCAAGCGAATTCCAATAGTCCACATGAAAGGAAAGCGGCAGAATGTTTCGCTTCTTGTCGCTTCGCAAAACATGCAGCAGCTTGTCGGCGGGCGGACACGAGGAACACCCCTGCGACGTGTAGAGCTCGACTACGATCGGCCTTCCCGGATGCTCGGAATCCGCCATGGAAACGCTAGGCCAAGCGACCAGGATCACCAGAATTGAAAATAGTTGTCTGAGCATGGGCAGCATGTCCCCTTCTTCGGGTTTCGAATACTATCCGTCCCTTCGCGGCAGCAGACAAGTAAATTTTTCGCGAGTAGCCTGGAAAGCGCCCTTATGAACGGTCATCGCCCCGGCATCTATCACGCCGCCTTCGAAAACTGCCGCAGCACGTAGTGCAGCACGCCCCCGTTTCGAACGTAGTCAATTTCGACTTCCGTGTCGATTCGGCAACTGAGCTCGATCTCGCGCGTCGTTCCGTCGGCGTAAGCGATTGTGCACGGCACTATGGAGCGCGGCTCGACATTATCGCTTAAATTCGTAATTGAAATCGTTTCGCTGCCATTTAGATTCAATGACTTGCGGGAATCGCCTCCGGTAAACTCAAACGGAATCACGCCCATTCCGACCAGATTCGCGCGGTGGATTCTCTCGAAGCTTTCCGCGATGACGGCCTTGACCCCGAGCAGGCTCGTTCCCTTCGCCGCCCAGTCGCGGGACGATCCCGCCCCGTACTGCTCGCCGCCGACGACGACGAGGGGAGTACCCGAATTCTTGTAGGCCATCGCCGCCTCGAATACCGAAGCCAGTTCGCCGTCGGGTCCGATGGTAAAGCCGCCTTCGACTGCGTCGAGCATCTCGTTCCTCAATCTAATGTTTGCGAACGAGCCCCGCATCATGACCTCGTGATTGCCGCGCCTGGAACCGTATGAATTGAAGTCCCTGACCGCGACCTGCCTCTCCGCAAGGTAGCGTCCCGCCGGAGAATCGGATTTGAACGAACCCGCCGGAGAAATGTGGTCGGTCGTTACCATGTCGCCGAGAATGACAAGAATCCGAGCATTTTCGATATTCGAAATCTCGCCCGGCTCAGGCGACATGCCCCGAAAATAAGGCGGATTCTGAACATAGGTCGACGAAACCGGCCAATTGTACGTAAGACCTCCTTCGGTCTCCACGCTTCGCCATTTTTCGTCGCCGAGGAAGACATCGGCGTATTTCTTGACGAACGCCTGCCGGGTTACGGTTTTTTCCACCAGCTCCGCGATTTCCGTTTGCGTCGGCCAGATGTCCTTTAGGAAAACTTCGGCGCCTTCGCCGTCAACGCCTATCGGGTCGCTGGAAATGTCCACGTTCATATCTCCGACAAGGGCGTACGCAACGACCAATGGCGGTGACGCAAGATAGTTCGCTCGAACGTCCGGGCTAATGCGCCCCTCGAAATTCCTGTTCCCGGACAGCACGGCGGCAGCGACTAGGCCGCTATCGGCGATCGCTATCGAGATTTCCGGCTGGAGGGGACCCGAATTGCCGATGCACGTCGTGCATCCGTAGCCAACAAGATTGAATCCAAGCGCATCCAGATCGTCTTGAAGCCCGGCAGCTTCCAGATACTCGGTCACGACCTTCGAGCCCGGCGCAAGGCTGGTCTTTACCCATGGCTTCGGGACCAGTCCTCTTGCCCTCGCCTTGCGCGCCACCAGCCCCGCCCCGATCATCACGTAGGGGTTGGACGTGTTCGTGCAGGACGTTATCGCCGCGACGACTATAGATCCGTCCTTTAGCGTATAATCCTCGCCCGCCACCGGCACCGCGTTCGCGGCGACCTCTCCCCTGCTCCGCCGATAGTCCGATGCGACATTTGCGAATGCCGTCGATGCCTGATTTAGAGGCGTGTGATCCTGCGGTCTCCTTGGGCCTGAAATCGCCGGCACGACCGTCGAAAGATCTAGTTCAAGCGTATCGGTGTAAACCGGGTCGTACGATTCGCCGCGCCAAATCTGGTTGCGCTTGGCGTAGGCCTCGACAAGAGCGACGCGATCGTCGTCGCGTCCGGTCTGCCGAAGATACCTGATAGTTTCCGCATCTACCGGGAAGAAGCCGCAGGTAGCTCCGTATTCGGGCGCCATATTGGCGACCGTTGCGCGGTCCGCCAGTGGCAGGGACTCCAGCCCGGGACCGAAAAACTCGACGAATCTTCCGACGACGCCCTTTTCCCGGAGCATCTGGACGACGCGCAGAACGAGGTCGGTCGCGGTCGTGCCCTCGGTGGCGACGCCCGTAAGTCGAAAACCGACAACTTCGGGAATCAGCATGGATACGGGCTGGCCCAGCATGGCAGCCTCCGCCTCGATGCCGCCGACGCCCCACCCCAGCACGGCGAGGCTGTTGACCATGGTCGTGTGGCTGTCCGTTCCGAGCAACGTGTCCGGAAAAGCGATCCTGCGACCGTCCTTATCGGTATCGGTCCAAACCGTCTGCGCCAGGTATTCGAGGTTGACTTGATGGCAAATCCCGGTTCCGGGCGGCACGACACGGAAATTGTCGAAGGTGGACTGCCCCCATTTCAAGAACTGATATCGTTCCCAGTTTCTTTCGTATTCGCGGTCGACATTCAGCTGGAATGCGCGCGGATTGCCGAAATCGTCGATCATCACCGAGTGGTCGATGATCAGATCAACCGGTACAAGAGGATTTATTTTATTGGGGTCGCCGCCTAGCGCCTTGATCCCGTCTCGCATTGCAGCCAAATCGACGACGGCCGGAACACCCGTGAAATCCTGCATGAGAACCCTGGAAGGCCGGAAAAAAATCTCCTTCGGATTGCGCCCGCCATTGTCGCACCATTCGGAAAAGGCGGCGATGTCGCTCTCCGATACGATCGAGCCGTCCTGGAAACGGAGCAGATTCTCCAGGATGACGGACAAAACCGCCGGCAGCCTCGAAAAATCCCGCCCCATTGATTTTCCGGCCTTTTCAATCGAATAAAATCCGTATTCGGTGCCTGCGACCTCCAATTTATCGCGCGAAACGAGACTTTCCCTTCCTACCTTGGCACTCATATCAAGATTCCTGCTTCCTAGCGGCTAATTCCTCGCGGGTATATGGAGCAGCTAGCGGCGCAGGTCAAGAAATTCAGCGAGCCGCGGGCCTTTGCGGCCGACCCCGAAAACGCCGAGGGGACCGGCATTCGCGTTATCGACCAATTCCTTTACATTGGATATGCTATGCCCAATATCTCCACTCGGTTCGGGAAAGGTGCATGCGTCGATGCAGCTGCGCGCAAATTCAGTGTCTTGCCGCCGAGGCGAGCGGACGCTTTTCGGAGATGTCGGCTTCGCCCTCGGCGGCGGCGACTGCCTGATAGTCCGCGGCCCCAACGGGTCCGGCAAAACGACTTTGCTTCGAACTCTCGCGGGCATTTCCAGACCTTCGACCGGGAATATCTTCGTCGACAGGGACGAAGTCGTTTTCATCGGGCATTCGAATGCGATCAAGGACCAGATGACCGCTCGCGAAAATCTCGAATTCTGGGCGAGCGTTTTCGGAACCGCCGATGCAGACGACGCATTGAAGTCATTCAATTTATGGGAAGCCAGGAACATTCGGGCGATATGCCTTTCGGCCGGCCAGAAGCAGCGCCTATCGCTGTCCCGGATCGGGATTTCCCGTCGAAAAATTTGGATTTTGGACGAACCGACCGCTTCGCTGGATGCGGACGGCTCCGCGGCGATTCTCTCGCGAATTCGAAGCCATTGCCGCAATGGCGGCATCGCCGTGGTCGCGACGCATCATGAATTCGAAATGCCCGAATCCAAAAAGCTGGACCTTTCGAGATTCCAGCCGTCGCTCCGGTCCGGCGTCCGCTCCGCTCCCGAAAGCCCTCAATCGTGATTGCGCTCGTAATTCGAGATCTTAAGCTCGCGATGCGAAGCGGCGGCGGATTCGGGCATGCCCTGGCATTTTTCTTTGCCGTTGCGCTGCTGGTTCCGCTCGCTGTCGGATCCGACTCGGCGATTCTAGTTTCCGTCGCATCGGGCATGATCTGGGTTGCCGCCCTGCTTGCCAGCCTGCTCTCGCTGGACAGGCTCTTTTCGATCGACTTCGAAGACGGCTCGCTCGAAGCCATCGCCGTTTCCCCTCTGCCACTGGAGATCGCCGTTTGCTCCAAGATTTGCGCTCACTGGATTGCGACGGGACTGCCGCTGGCGGCGGCGGCTCCCGTCGTCGGCTTGCTGCTCCACTTGCCCGGCGAAGGATATTTCTGGGCCGTAGCGAGCCTGCTCGTCGGAACGCCGGCCCTGAGCGCCCTAGGGGCGTTCGGCGCTTCGTTGACCGCGGGAATGAAGAGAGGCGGATTACTGCTGTCCGTGCTTGTCGTACCCATGTCGATTCCGACGCTCGTTTTCGGCGCAAAGTCCATTGCGCTCGCCGTCGCCGGCGCTTCGAATACTACCGCGTTTCTGCTGCTGGCGGCTACGACGCTAACGGCTGTTGCCATTGCCCCCTTTGCCGCGGCGCGCGCTCTCGCCGACAGCCTTAGGTGAAAGGCTCTTGCCCAATGCGCCGCGTTAGGCAATAGAGGCGACATGTCCGTTTGGGAGTTTGCCAACCCGGCGAGGTTCGTGCGAATCGTCGGCAGGATTCTCGCGCCGACCGCCCTGCTGTCGGCTTCTTTGCTGGCGGTCGGACTGGTCTGGGGATTTTTCTTCACGCCGCCCGACTATGTTCAGGGATCGGCTGTAAAAATTCTGTTCGTCCACGTTCCGTCGGCCTTAATGGCGATCAACGCCTGGATCATGATGCTGGCGGCATCTTTGATCTGGCTGGTGCGACGGCACCGCGTGTCGGTTCTAGCAGCCAAGTCGGCAGCTCCGGTCGGAGCCGTCATGACGCTCGCGGCGATGGTTACGGGCGGAATCTGGGGTCAGCCCATGTGGGGGACCTGGTGGGCATGGGAACCGAGGCTTACCTCGTTTCTTATTCTTTTTCTGTTCTACCTCGGATATATCGCGCTGTGGCATGAAGTCGACGACAAGGAACGCGCCGCCGACCTGACATCGGTGCTCTGCATGGTCGGCTCCGTGTTCGCATTCCTTTCGCGCTACGCGGTTAATTTCTGGCAGCAGGGCCTTCATCAAGGCGCTTCGCTGTCGCTTGACAGGGACACGAACGTGCACAATGCCTACTACGTGCCATTGCTACTTTGCATGGCGGGTTTCGCCCTGCTATTCGTCACGCTGGTTCTGCTTCGCACCCGCACGGAGATCAGGAAGCAGCATTCCGCCGCGATCGCCGCCAGGATAAATGCCGATGTTCGCTGAATTGGGACAGTACCAATTTGAAGTCCTCGCCGCCTACGGAGCGACAATTCTGCTAATCGGCGGAATCGTCGCCCTTTCGGCCGCATCCTCCGCCGCCGCTCTCCGAAAGCTCAACGAGCTAAGAAGCCTTGAGAAGCGGAATGAATAGGCGCCTTGCTCCTCTGGCCATTCTGCCGCCGGCGATATTCGCGTTCATCGCAGCGCTATTCTACTGGGGGCTGGCGCGCGACGACCCCGACGGCTTGCCGTCGAGCTTCGTCGGGCGGAACGCGCCCGGATTCGAACTGGAGCCGTTCGAAGGCATGCCGATCCCGGATCGAATCGATCCGGACGGCGGCGGCTATCGGCTGGTAAATTTCTGGGCCAGCTGGTGCGCGCCCTGCCGAGCCGAGCACGCTCAGCTTCTATCGCTAAAGGGCGACGGCATGGAAATCATCGGCGTCAACTACAAGGACGATCCCGCCAACGCCCGGGCATTCCTGCAGGAACTCGGAAATCCCTACACCGAGATCGGCGCGGACCCCGAGGGAAGGACGGCGATCGAATGGGGCGTCTACGGCGTTCCCGAAACTTTCGTCGTCGGCCCGGACGGCAAAGTGGCGCTTAGGCACGCGGGACCGGTCACCGCCCGCGTGCTGCGGGAGACCGTCGGCCCGGCGCTCGACTGGGAGACTAGCGAATAATGGCCCGCCGCGCGGAATCGCCGGCTATCGGCGCGGCGGGCGGCCCGCCCGTATCGCCGTTGGCGGAAATCGCATGCCCGGACGATTGGCATGTTCATTTTCGGGATGGAGACCTGCTGAGGTCGGTCGTTCCCGAGACCGCGCGGCATTTCGCAAGGGCCTTGGTCATGCCGAATCTCGTTCCGCCGGTAGCGTCCGCCGCCGACGCGTCGGCATACCGGCGGCGCATACTCGAAGCCGTTCCGGGCGGCGTCGAATTCGAGCCGCTGATGACTCTCTATCTAACCGAAGAAACGGACCCGTCGGATATCGAGGCCGCGGCAGTCGGCGAAACCGCGACCGCGGTCAAGCTCTACCCGGCGGGCGCGACGACGAACTCGGGCGGCGGCGTGAGAAATTTCGACTTGATCGACCCGGTGCTGGAAAAGCTGGCCGAAATCGGCATGCCCTTATGCGTGCATGGCGAAGTCGCGGATGAATCCGTCGACATATTCGATCGCGAAGCGGTTTTCCTAGATAAAGTGCTCGATCCGATACGGCGGAAGCACCCGGAACTGCGCGTCGTCCTCGAACATGTTACGACCAAGGAAGGCGTAGACTACGTATCGAGCGGCGGAACCGGCATCGCCGCGACGATTACAGTTCATCATTTGGCAATCAACCGAAACGCCATGTTTTCGGGAGGCATGCGGCCCCATAATTTCTGCCGGCCCGTCGCCAAGCGGGAACATCACCGGGAAGCTCTGCTTTCAGCGGCCACCGGAGGCGGCGAAAAGTTTTTTTTCGGCACGGACAGCGCTCCGCATTTGAAGCAGCACAAGGAAGCGGCGGTTGCCTGCGCGGGAATTTTCACGGCCACCTGCGCGGTGCCGTGCCTCGCGCAGATTTTCGACGATTCCGGAGCGATCGACCGGCTGGAATCATTCGCTTCGCTTAACGGCGCGAGATTCTACCGCGTACAGCCAAACGCCGGAAAGTTAATTCTTGAGAAATGCGAATCGCCTGTCGGCTACCCCGACCGCATTCTTGCGGGAAACGATTCGGTAGCCGTCTTCGACCCCGGATTTGCGATTCGGTGGCGAGCCAGACGAATTTAAGGACTCATTCCATGAACAGATCCGCTTTCAGCCCCGGCACAGCAGGAGCAACCGTCGCGTCCATGCTTTTTGAGATCGGCGCCGTGGCTTTTCGGCCGGAGCAGCCTTTTACGCTATCTTCGGGACGCCCCTCCCCCGTCTATATCGATTGCCGCAAGCTGATCTCGTACCCGCGCGTGCGCTTTGAGCTCATGAACCTCCTGGTCGCCAAGATCTTCGAGCATTTCGGCTACGAGGCCTTCGACAACGTCGCCGGAGGCGAAACCGCCGGCATTCCATTTGCCGCGCTCGCCGCCGAGCGCATGGGGCTGCCGATGTCGTATGTGCGGAAAAAGCCGAAAGGCCACGGCAGGGAAGCGCGAATCGAAGGCCGGATGGACCCGGGCCAGCGCGTTCTGCTGGTCGAGGACCTCGCGACCGACGGCGGTTCGAAAATCGGATTCGCGGACGCGATTCGCGAAACCGGAGCCAACTGCGCGGGCGTCGCCGTGGTATTCTATTACGGAATATTTCCCGGAACGGGAGAGAAATTGGCGCAGGCCGGGCTTGACCTGCTCTATCTGTGCACATGGAGACATATGCTCGAAGCGGCGCGGCGATCCGGCGGATTCGATGCGGCGACCCTCGCCGCCGTGGAGGAATTCATCGATTCTCCGCTGGAGTGGCAGGACAGGCGGCTCGCGCGATAGCGAATCGAATCCGGCGCCGACGCGCAAGGCTGCAACAGGCATTAAAACTTCAAACATTCATATAGACGGAACCAAGTCTTTCCTTCTATATATTGACGAAGTTTTTCACATTTTTTGCACGAAAACATACATTTTGCCATTGGCTCGCAGATCGTAAATGACGGATTCAAACGAGATTCGGAGTCGAATATGAATAAGTCAGCGCCGTTTCACCTTACTGGTTCCGATGGAAAACTCGATTCTCCGGAAGCGCCGAGAAACGTTCCCGCCGAGCAGGCCTTGCTCGGCGCGATCATGACCGAGGAAAGAGTTTTCGAGAACGTTTCCTCGATAGCTCGACCGGAGCACTTCTACGATCCGATTCATCGCCTGATCTACGAGATCATTATCAAGCAGATCGGCAAGAGGCGCCTCGTTACGCCCGATGCGCTGATGTCGTTCCTTCAGTCCGAACCCGGATTGGCCGAACTGGGCGGAAGAGAGTATCTGGTAACGCTCGCGGCATCGGCGGTCTCCGTTTACCAGGCGGCGCACTATGCCAAGCTAGTCGTCGACTGCGCCATGCGCCGCAATCTGATCGACCTCGGCGAAGAAGTCGCATTCAAGGCCGGAAAGGCGACGCCCGATTCGACAGCTCAGGACCTGATTACCGACACCGAGAAAAAGCTCTACAATCTTGCCGAAAACGAGCGAATGGAGTCTGAATTCGTCGTTCTGCATTCGGCCGCGACCGAGGCGATAGTTGCGACCGAGGAGGCGTACAAGAGCGAATTCCTGCTTTCCGGCCTAAGCACCGGCTTCAAGGAACTGGATAAATGGCTCGGCGGGCTTCAGAAGTCCGATCTCGTGATTCTCGCCGGGCGCCCGGCGATGGGCAAGACGGCGCTAGCGACCAATATCGCTTTCCGAATCGCCCGGACCCGAAAGCTCTACGACGACCCGAAGGGCGCCAATCCGGTGGAAAAAGGCGGCATCGTCGGATTTTTTTCGCTCGAAATGTCAAGCCGGCAGCTGGCGTCGCGCATTCTGAGCGAAATCTCGGGCGTTTCCGCGGACAAGATCCGCAAAGGCCAAATGGAACCGGAAGAATTCCATAGCTACGCGTCCGCCGCGCGCGAGATAGAGCAAATACCTCTGCTAATCGACGACACGCCGGCGCTCAACATCGCGCAAATCACCAGCAAGGCGCGGCGCCTGAAGAGAACCAAGGGCCTGGACGTCCTCTTTATCGACTACCTCCAGCTGATCCGGGCGACATCGAACCGCGAAAACAGAACCAATGAAGTGTCCGAAATTACGCAGGGCCTAAAGGCGCTCGCCAAGGAGCTGGACATCCCCGTAGTGGCTCTGTCGCAGCTTTCCAGGCAAGTCGAAGGCAGGCAGGAAAAACGGCCGCAGCTTTCGGACCTGCGTGAATCTGGCTCTATCGAGCAGGACGCGGACGTCGTAATGTTCGTCTACCGCGAACAATACTACGTGAGCCAGCAAAAGCCGAACGACGACGACTTTGAAAAAATGACGAAGTGGAAGAACAGGATGAACAGTACGAGCGGAATAGCAGAAGTCATTTTCGGCAAGCAGCGCCACGGTCCGGTCGGCACCGCGAATCTTCACTTCAACGCCCACCTGACGGCGTTCGGCGACCCCGCCAAAAAATCGCAAGTCGAATCGAAAGAGGCCGGCTACTATTAAGGGAGAAATCAATACGACGGTCTTCGCTCAATCGGCCGATTCCAATAATGCCGGGGCCGCCCGGGGTCGCATCGAGCCGCCGCGAAAAAAAAGCCTGGGCTATTCGGCGGACGCGCGGCGGTCCAAGCTTTCATCGACCGAACCGTTTGCCGATTGGTGAAGCGCGTTGTTCGAGCATCGACTTTCGTAAAATCCCGAACAGGAATATATGCCGGATAATAGCTATTGCCGATTGAGCCAATGAATGTCGCCATGACTTCAATACACGCGGTCGTTATAGCCCCTTCGATTCGAAAGGCGATTTCCGAGACCTTATGGCCGCCTCTACGCTGAAAATCGATTTGGCCGCGATTCGGTCGAACTGGCGAAAGCTCGATTCCTTGACGTCGCCGAATTGCGAAACGGCTGCCGTCGTCAAGGCCGGGGCGTACGGTCTCGGCGCAGAAAAAATCCTTCCCGATCTGCGAAGCGCAGGCGCGAAGACATTCTTCGTCGCTTTGGCCGAAGAAGGAATGGCGGCAAGGACGCATCTGCCTGGCGACGAGGAAATTTTCGTACTTTCCGGGCATATGGACGGCGATGCCGACCTGCTTGCAAGAGGACGGCTGACGCCGATTCTCAATTCCGCCGCGCAGATTGAAAGGCACCTGGGCCTATTGCCCGGCCATCCGTTCGGGCTGCAGTTCGAAACCGGCATGAACAGGCTGGGAATGTGCGCCGCGGAATTCGCCAGCGTTCGAGAGCGCGCACTGAATGCGAATCCGGCGCTTGCGATGAGCCACCTGGCATGCGCCGACGATCAAGGGCATCCGATGAATTCGAGGCAATTGGCTGAGTTCAAATCCGCGACGTCCGAACTAGGGGTCCGGCGTTCGCTAGCCGCTACGGGCGGCATGATTCTCGGCCCCGAATTTAGCTTCGATCTGTGCCGGCCCGGCATCGGGCTATTCGGCGGGCTTCCCCACGCCGGAGCTGCGCCCGTCGTCTATCTGGACTTGCCGGTCCTGCAGGTGCGCGACGTCAAGGCGGGCGAAACCGTCGGCTACGGAGCCGAATGGACTGCCGGCGCGCCGACTAGGATCGCTACTGTTTCAGGCGGCTACGCCGACGGGATTTTCCGGGCGGCGGGCGGTCGCGGACGTCTGTTCGCCGGAGAATTCGCCTGCGAATTCGTCGGAAGGGTATCCATGGACTTGCTCGCGGTCGATGTTTCGGGCCTCGACGAAGTGCCCTCGGAGCTGCAATTTATGGGCGATCGGCAAACCATCGACAACATTGCCGACGCGGCCGGAACGATCGGCTACGAAATCCTGACGAGCATCGGAGATCGGTTCCGGAGGACTTATACGGGCGGAATCGGGAGCTAGCGCATGGTCCGTTTCGCATCCAACATCTTTGTCCATGTCGGACGAGCGTTCCTGGCAGGATGCCGGGCCGTAGGCCGCATTTCGGTTTTCGCGGCCGAGGGCGTCAGTCACCTGGCGCGCCCGCCATTCTACTTCCGGGAATTTTATCAGGCGCTGCTCTCGATCGGATTTTTCAGTCTTCCCGTCGTCGGATTGACGGCGTTCTTTACCGGGGGGGCGCTTGCTCTTCAAATTTATGCCGGCGGATCGCGATTCAGTGCAGAATCCGCCGTTCCGTCCATCGTTGCCATTGGCATGGCGCGCGAACTCGGACCGGTCCTCTGCGGATTAATGGTGGCGGGCCGGGTCGCCTCCTCGATCGCCGCTGAACTCGGCACGATGAGAGTAACCGAACAGATCGACGCGCTCGTAACTCTTGATACCAACCCTTCCAAATACCTTGTCGCTCCGCGCATCGCGGCCGCGACGCTCGCGATGCCGGTTCTGGCGGGCATCGGCGACATCGTCGGAATTTTCGGCGGCTACGTGGTCGGCGTCTCGAGGCTTGGCTTCAATCCAAGCTCCTATCTGCAGACGACCACCCAATTCCTCGAGACGGCCGATGTCGTGTCGGGGCTAGTCAAGGCCGCTGTCTTCGGCTTCATTGTCGCCGTCGTCGGCTGCTATCACGGCATGAATTCCGAACGGGGCGCCAAGGGAGTGGGACGAGCGACGACAAATGCGGTCGCCACGTCGTCGGTGCTAATTATCGCTACTAATTTCGCACTGACCGAACTTTTCTTCGCGGCATGATTCGGCCGGTTGAAATTGGTCCCGGCCGATTGCTCGGAGCCGTCGCGATCAAGCGGCGGATTTCGCCCGCGTCCGGCGAGGCCGCGGGAACATAGGGAAGGAAAACGATGCCTCCGCCGGCGATTCAAATGACGGGCGTCGAAAAGTCATTCGGCGCCAACCGCGTTCTCAGGGGAGTCAATCTCTCGGTCCAGCGCGGTCGGAGCCTAGCCATTATCGGCGGATCGGGCACCGGCAAATCCGTCGCTGTCAAATGCATCATAGGGCTTGTCGAGCCGGATGCCGGCTCCATTTTCCTCGACGGAAAGGACCTGTCCCGGACCAAGGGCGGTTTCGGCTCCGCGAATTACGGCATGCTTTTCCAGGGCGGAGCATTGTTCGACTCGATGCCGGTGTGGCAGAATGTCGCTTTCAGGCTGCTTCGCGGAAGCAGAGGCAAGGAGGCGGCTCTGCAAATCGCAATCGAAAAGCTCGCCAGGGTCGGACTTTCCGCGGATGTCGCGCATCTATATCCGTCGGAGCTTTCAGGAGGGATGCTCAAGCGCGCCGGGCTGGCTCGAGCCATAGCGACGGATCCGGAAATTATTTTTTTCGACGAGCCGACCACGGGACTCGACCCGATTATGGCGAGCGTCATTAATGAACTAATCCGCGGCGTCGTCGACGAAATGGGCGTAACGGCGGTTACAATTACTCACGACATGGCGAGCGTAAGAACGATAGCACATGAAGTAGTTATGCTTAATCGCGGCATCGTCGAATGGGCCGGAAACGTCGACGATCTTGGCCAAAGCGGAAACTCTGCGGTTGAGCAGTTCGTAAACGGCAATGCGGAAGGTCCGCTTACAGCGGCCGCATCCCGATTGCCTCCAGCGACGTAGTTTCATTCGGCAAGAATAGCGGGCGAACGTTGCTTGCAGGCTCGGACCCCTTGAATTCCGGAATATCGATTGGGAGCTCGTTTTCGGTCGCGGTTCAATCGCTTGCAATTCCGTCCGAACACTAGACTTAAAATGCTGATGGACGCATTTGCATCCGTCAGCAATCGCGACCTTGATTGAGGATTTTCTGCAACGATTTGATTCGCTATCCGTCACATCCGGTGTGGGGGAGTTGACCCGCATGACAAATTGCCGTTTAGGCCAAGCGCGAGTTCGGTAATCGCCAACTCGCACGGGTGCGGTGCTTGGTTCGTGCACATAGGACAGGCGCCGCATCCTTCTTGCTTTTCTATGTCCGTCTAGCGTCCGTTCCGGCAAGCCGCCTCGGCTCGGCGGTCGCAAGCGGGAGACGCCCGCTATTATTCAGTGGCAATATGCTGAGGCCTGCTCAAAGCGCGGATGGATTGCGGCTGGAAGACCGAAATCGCGCAAGCTTCCGACGGTTGCAATAAGATGGCAATGGGAAAAACAATCCTGTGGAAGCCCGGCGAATCGCCGAAATCCTGCACTTTCATGCAGCCATCGACGGCCAAGCGAGAAATGTTGAATGCTTCAAGTTGGTTTGATAGGCAATTATTCGATTTGCATGCCAGGTCGGCCTTCAGTTGCTGTCTTCGATTATCAATTGTGTTTTTCGCCGGAAGGGACCGAAAATGGTTGAAGCGCCCGAAGCTAGCGCCGTTCCGAAATACGTTCTGACCGTACAGAGATTGCTCGATGCGAAATTGGAGCAGGTTTGGCGGTGCTGGACGGAACCGGAGCTATTGGAAAAGTGGTTCTGCCCGAGGCCATGGTTTTTAACCGACGCTCGCATCGACTTGCGCACCGGAGGTGAATTCTCGGCGGTTTTCAACGGGCCTGAAGGCGAAAAATTCAACAGCGTCGGCGTTTATCTCGAAATCGAGCATCAAAGAATGCTTAAATCGACCGACGCCTTTCTTCCCGGATGGATTCCAAGCGAGCGAGCTTTCATGGTTTCAGAAGCTAGATTCGAGGAAGCAAGCGGCGGATGCACGGAATTTACATTCCGGGCGATGCATTGGAACGAATCCGCCTTGAAGGAACATGAGCAAATGCAATTTCACGCCGGGTGGAGAAAAGTTGTCGATCAACTCGAGGAAATTGCAAGGTCGCTAGACTAAGGTGATAGAAATGGGCCAGGAAATCCCTAGAATCGCCACCTGCCTCTGGTTCGACGGCCAAGCGCTGGAGGCTGCAGAGTTCTATTGCAGGATTATTCCCGGAAGCAGAATAGAAAGAGTAGGTCGCTACTCGGAGGGCAAGGAATTTGCCGAGCCCGGCAAGGTCATGCTTGTTGAATTCACCCTCGCCGGTGCGCCGTTCCGGGCCGTAAATGGCGGATCGCAATTCAAGCTGTCCGAAGCGGTATCGATTTCCGTATCCACAAAGGATCAAGTGGAAACTGATCGTATTTGGGATACGCTGTCCGCCGACGGCGGCAGCGAAAACAATTGCGGTTGGCTTAAAGACCGATTCGGATTGTCCTGGCAGATCATCCCCGAACAAGCTCTCGCGCTCTTGCAGGGTCCCAATGCCACGAAGGTGCTTCGGGCGCTACTAAGGATGAAAAAAATCATTATTGCGGATCTTGAAGCCGCGGCGCGCTGAGACGCCGTAGAATTCGCCAAGGGACTCCTATCCGCAAAATAGATTTCGCGCGATTTCTCCGCGAACCGGCCGGTTGGAAACTACTCGCGGAATCAAGTCAGCCGAAATGAGACGGGCGAGAGTAGCCCGCACCGGAATTCTAGAATATTCAGAGCGCGTCTTTCAATCCGGCAAGCGAGCCGCCGAACCTGGTTTCTTGAAGAGTTCGACGCGGCGACGCGGCTTGGTCGATTAACAATTGGCCGTAGCGCATGATAGGCTGCTGGATCTCGCAATTCTTTAGTCTTCGGTCGTGCGAATGGCCCGGCCGCCGGTTCGGCAGCGAACCCGGCTGTCGTGCGCGCGGGCGCCAGGCTTTGGATAGCCTCGTTCAATCCCAATTAATTCGCAACTCCGATTGCCGTGAATTCGACGCGAATTTGCGTTCGCCTAAAGCGGTCAAGCCATCCTTTGCTTGTCCGGCGTTTAGCATGCCGTCCATCTCGATCCGAATTGCGTTCCTTTTTTTGCGGATCTCGCGAAAAAGCGACAGGATCCGCTCAGCTGCCTCGTACTCCCCAATGCTTCAAGATTTGCAACCGAATTGCGCGGGCCGCTTGCAAGTCTCCTGGAATTGGGCTTTGGGATGGAAGCATTCGCGATGCAAGATACTGAGCCAGGGCGTGGCGCGGTAGAAACTCCGGCAAATTAGCGGCAAGGTCCCTCCGATGGCGAAAAAGATCGCATATGTATGTTCGGCCTGCAGATCGCCGCAAATGAAGTGGTCGGGGCGCTGCGGCGTTTGCGGCGAATGGAACACGATTATTGAAGCTACGGGCGACGAAGCGTCCCGGCTGGCTTCGGGGCGGAGGCCGGGAAGCCCGCTGGAACTGGTCGGGCTTTCCAGCGTTGACGAACCGCCCGAAAGGCGAAATCTAGGAATCCCGGAACTCGACAGGGTATTGGGCGGAGGCGTAGTATCGGCGTCGGCAGTTCTTATCGGCGGCGATCCCGGAATCGGAAAATCGACATTGCTTCTGCAAGCGGCGGCGAATTTCGCTGCGGGAGGAGGCTCGGCCGTCTACATTTCCGGCGAGGAGGCGACAACCCAGGTTCAAATGCGCGCCGAGCGGCTAGGACTTGCGTCGTCGCCTGTGATGCTCGCATCGGAAACGGGCATGCGGGATATCGTTGCCACGCTGGAAGCGACAAGGCCGGACATCGCGATAGTCGATTCGATCCAGACGATGTGGTTGGACGGAAACGAAAGCGCGCCCGGGTCGGTTAGCCAGTTGCGCGCCGCAGTGCATCAATTCGTTCAGTTCGCGAAGCGAAGCGGCACCGCCGTTTTCCTCATCGGCCATGTAACCAAGGAAGGCCAGATCGCGGGGCCGCGCGCCGTCGAGCACATGGTCGACACCGTTCTTTACTTTGAAGGCGAGCGAAGCCACCAATACAGGATGCTGCGTGCCGTCAAGAACAGGTTCGGGCCTGCCGATGAATTGGGCGTTTTCGAAATGACCGGCCAGGGACTGCAAGGCGTGGACAATCCTTCGGCGATGTTTCTGTCCGAAAGAGGCAGGCCGGCGCCTGGTTCGGCCGTATTCGCCGGCATCGAGGGAACCAGGCCCGTGCTCGTGGAAATTCAGGCTCTTGTCGCGCAGACCGCTTTCCCCTCGCCCAGGAGAAATGTCGTTGGATGGGACGGCAATAGACTTGCCATGGTGCTAGCGGTGCTCGAAGCCCGCTGCGGAGTCGGCCTGGGAGGCCATGACCTCTATTTGAATATCGCAGGCGGAATTCGGATTACCGAGCCGGCCGCCGATCTGGCGGTCGCGGCGGCGATTCTGTCGGCGAGCGCGCAGCGGCCACTGGAACCCAATACGGTCGCCTTCGGGGAAATCAGCCTGACCGGGGCACTCCGGCCGGTGCCGAAGCCCGAACAGAGGCTGAAGGAGGCAAAAAAGCTCGGATTTACGCGAGCACTTGCCCCTAAAGGCACGAAAAGAGTAATCCTTGAGGGAATCGAGGCAACCTTGCTCGGCGAATTGCATGAATTCGTGCGGCTGCTGGGCAGCTCGGATGACGACTAGGATTCAAATTGTGGCATAAATGGACGGTTTAAACCTATTTGACGGCTTGGCGGCCTTAATCGTATTTTTTTCCGCCTTCCTGGCATTTAGTCGCGGATTCATTCGCGAAATAATGTCGATTTTGGGCTGGGTCGTCGCTGCGGTCGCAGCCTATGTGCTGGCGCCGTCTGCAGCTCCGTTTGTGGCCAATCTTCCATATGTGGGCGACATTCTCGGCGGTAGTTGCGAACTCGCGATAATCGGAGCATTCATACTACTTTTCGCGGTCTGCCTCGTTCTGTTTTCGATTGTTTCGTCGTTTTTTTCGTATTTGGCCCGTCTACCCGCGGTCAGCGCGGTCGACAAGGTTGCCGGCTTCATTTTTGGCGTGGTGCGCGGCGTGTTTCTGGTTGCGATAATTCTAATTCTGAACGACTTGGTACTGCCTGCGGACCAAGCGCTCGCGATCATAGACGATTCCGAATCTCAGCAGCTGCTCGCCAGCGTGAAGGAATATATAGAAGCACGGCTCCCGAGCGATGCCCCGAGCCTGATCGAACAGACCTATCAAAACTTGATGGAACAGTGCAGGTCTATAGTAGCGATTTAAAGCGGCGGAAAGCTTTTCGCACGCGACCGGTCGATGCGGATTAGGATAAGCTCGACTCATTTACCTCGGCGCCGCGCGACCGGTTGCTTGCCGTCTCGAACAAGCATTGAAATTCGAACTCCTGTGAATTTGCCGGCAGCGGGATAAATCAACGGAGAAATTCGCCGCTGCTATTCGTTTCGGGACGAAGCATAAATTTTAAAAAACGAAGGGATCGCGAAGTTAAAATGCAGAACGGTTCGACTTCCCGAAGCCTAACCGGCCGGGTCGCAATGGTGACCGGCGCATCGAGGGGGCTCGGGGCCGCGGTGGCGATAGAACTCGCTAACCGAGGCGTCCAGATAATCGGAATAGCGCGAAGCGGCGGAGCTCTCCAGGAAATAGACGACAGAATCCGGTCGTCGAAGGGCGCGATGACAATAGCTGAAGCCGACATTACCGACAGCGGCGCGGTTGCGGGAATATTCCGGAGCGTTCAAGAACGATGGGGCAAGATCGATATGCTTGTCCATGCGGCCGTTTACGCCGCTCCGCTTTCTCCTGCCGCGCACGGCGACCCCGGAGAACTCGGGCTTTCGGTGCAAACCAACGTATTGGCGACCGCGAATCTAATCGCCATGGCAAATACCCCGCTTCGCGAGTCCGATTTCGGAGTTGCCGTTTTCTTCGAGGACGATCGGGCGGGGCAAAAATTCTTTGGCGCCTATGGCAGCACGAAAGCCGCCCAGATCGCTTTGGCGAGGAGCTGGCAGCGCGAAGCCAGGCGAATCGGTCCCCGCATCGAAATTTTCAGGCCGCGGTCCATGCCGACCGCGACGCGCAAGCGATTTTTTCCCGGAGAGGACCATTCCGCGCTAACTCGTCCGAACGAGGAAGCCCGGCGACTCGTGGAAACGGTTTTCTGAGAATGCCGAATGCGGGCCTGCGTCAAGCGTCCTTTGCGCAGCCACTCGGGCGGCGGCTGAATCGGCGGGCAGTGAATAGCGCCTCGTTGGCCGGTTCGCGGCAATTGTTGCAGCAGGCGCGCAACTGACATAAAGCTACCGGGGACTGAAGCGGAGACTTTTAAATGCCGGACATATTTCCCTTGGAATTGATCCCCGAAATCATGGAATCCCCTGAAAATTTCCGCCTCCAGCGCCGGGTTCCCGAATTTTGGGCGGGCGAAACGTTCTCGGAAAGCCGAGGCGAAAGCCAGTCGGAAGCGTTCGTCGCCTTTATGGACTTGGAAACGACCGGACTCGATAAAGCCAGAGACAAAGTGATTCAGATAGCGATTATTACCGCGTACTGCGATCGGCAAACAGGGAATATCCTGCGCATCTCGGATCATTGCACAATGTTCGAGGATCCGGGAGCTCCGCTGCCTGAAAATATAAAATCGCTAACCGGAATTTCCGATTCCGATCTCAAGGGACAGTCCTTCGACGCCGGCAAGATCGAGCGGATTCTTAACGGGCAACCGCTTGTTCTCGCCCATAACGCTTCCTTCGACAGGCCGTTTTTCGACAGGCGGTTTCCGAAGTGCAAAGCCTTGAAGTGGGGATGCACGCTGAAGGATCCCGACTGGCAAAAAGCCGGATTCAGGTCGCATGCGCTGGAGCAGCTGCTTTCGTCGTCCGGATATTTCTATACCGGGCACAATGCGATGACTGACGTGGGCGCAACGGTTTGGCTAATGCATCTGCACCCCGGTCAAATGCTGGAACTCTTGAATAAGGCCGAATCCGGCATCGCGGTGATAGATGCCATAGGCAGCCCGTTCCAGCAGAAAGACGCGCTGAGGCTGCGAGGCTATCGCTGGAACGCCGGCAATCGCTACTGGTCGAGGGAAATCTCCGTCGACCAAATCGACCGGGAAAAAACTTTCCTTAACGGGCTCTACAAGAATGGCGGCGCGCGAGCGCGAATCACTCCGCAAGACGCGAGCGAACGCTTTCGTTGAGGCGCGCCCCGCCGTCGATTTCCCTAACGCTTGCCCGCATAGGGATTCTTCTCTGCCTGAGACCTAACGAAGAATCTTAGCGGCGTGCCCTTGAGCCCGAATTCCTCTCTAATTCCGTTGGCCAAATAGCGTAGATAGGTTCGCGGCAGATTGCGCGGCTTGGAGCACATGAGCACGAATCCGGGCGGGCGCGCATTGACTTGCGCAATGTAGCGCAACCGAATTCTTCTTCCGCCCGGAGCCGGCGGGGGATGGGCTTCGATCATTCCTGCCAGCCAACGATTCAATGGCCCGGTCGCCAATCTCATATTCCAAATCTTCCACGATTCCGTGATTGCACCGTGGAGTTCATCCAGACCGAAGCCGGTCCTGGCGGAAACCGGTACCAGCGGCGCACCTCGAATCTGCGGCAGAGACGCTTCGAATTCCGTTCTGAGAGACTCCATGGTTTTCTTTCGCTTGCGAACCAGATCCCACTTGTTGACGGCGACCGCGACGGCGCGCCCCTCTCTTTCGGCGAGGTCGGCAAGACGCAAATCCTGCTGAAGGAACGGTTCTCCGGCATCCAGCAAGATTACGGCAACCTCGGCGAATCGGACCGACCGCAGGCCGTCGGCAACTGACAGGCGCTCGAGCTTTTCGTGAATTTTTGCGCGCCTGCGCATGCCGGCCGTATCGAATATTCGAACGGGCGTGCCATTCCAGTTCAGCGACACGTAGATTGAATCGCGGGTAAGGCCGGCTTCGGATCCGGTCAATAGCCGTTCCTCGCCAAGGATTCGGTTAATTAAGGTCGACTTGCCCGAGTTGGGTCGGCCGATTACCGCGATTTGCAAGGGCCTGTCCGCCCCCGGAAAATTTGCCGCGCTTGCGTCGTTGGGATCGATCGGAACATGCGTTTCAGGCTGGCCCAGCTTGCTATCGTGCTGCCGTGCGATCGGCAGGAGCGCCGCGTAAAGCTCTCCCATTCCTTCGCCGTGCTCGGCGGAAATCCCGATCGGCTCCCCCAAACCAAGTTCAAACGCTTCGCGGAAGCCCTCGTCTCCGGCGCTGCCCTCGATCTTGTTCGCCGCGATCACGATGCGCTTTGCCTTCTTTCGAACCAGATCTGCGATCAGCCGGTCCGCAGCGAGTATTCCCGCCCTCGCATCGACCAGAAATAGGCAGGCATCCGACGACGCGATAGCCTGCTCGGTCAATTCCCGCATCCGTGCGCCGAATCCAGCGTCGCTCGACGCGCCCAGTCCGGCCGTATCGATAACGGCGAACCGAAGGTCGCCGATCCTGCCCATTCCTTCCCGATAGTCCCGAGTGACGCCCGGCTCGTCGCTGACGAGCGCGAGGCGCTTGCCGACCAGCCTGTTGAACAAGGTCGATTTGCCGACATTGGGCCGGCCGACGATTGCCAGAGAGAATGTCATGCAAGACGCTTCGGACTAGAGCGGGAGTGTCTTGGCCGTTCTATTTGTACGCAACCAGTTCGCCGTCTTGGTTGACGATGTAGAGTACGCCGTTCGCAACGACGGGATCGGTTGCGGCGCCGGACTCGATCCTCACGGTTCTCGCGACTTCGCCCGTTACGGGATCAAAGCACCGTATAACGCCTTCGCTGGAAGGAACAATGAGCAGCCCTCCCGCCAGGATCGGGCCGAAATGAGAATATACGGCCGCCTGCTTGGATGTACGGCTTGTCTTGTATCTCGGCAGCGGCGTGCTCCAGATTATCCTGCCGCTTGACGCGTCGAGCCTGTTCAGCCTTGAGGAGTCTGTAACTAGGAAAACTGAATTCCCTTCAGGCCAGACCGGTCCGTAGGATCCTTCGTTGTAAGTCCAAAGCTGCTGTCCAGTCTCCACCGAAAACGCAGTAGTAGCGTTGGCTTGATTGCCCGCGTACACGATTTCTCCGTCCACAACCGGATCGCCTGTAACGCCGCTGATCGCGGCTCGCGACTGGAGCTTGCTGCGTCCCGACACGACTCTCGCCCATTTCACGGAACCGGAAGAATCCACCGACACCAATTCGCCTGAAGGGAACGGAATGAGGGCACCCTCGCCCAATGCCGCCGGACTCGCTCCTCCTGCGAGGCTAGCCGAAGCTTCGGCCCCGAAAGCCGACCAGTTCAGCCGCCCGTTCCGGCCGATCGCCCAGGCCCTGCTGTCCTTGGTTACGACGATCACCCGGTCGCCCACCACGGTCGGGGCCGAATACGGCGCGATGCCCAAGAACTGCTTCCAGTACTGGCGCCCGTTTTCCGGATTCAAGGCATGGACGTTGCCGTATCCGGTCGCCGCATAAAGCACGCCGTTGCCGAACGCCAATCCTCCGCCGCCCGCATCCGCCGAACTTTCGCCGGCGGGAACCAGGCTAATGGACCAAACGGCCTTTCCCGACGTCGACAGCGCCGTCAGGCGCGATTTGGAATCCATGACGAAAATACGATTTCCAACGACGATCGGATCCGACGTTATCCTATTGCGCCTTTCGCTGCTGGCGCCGACCCGAGCCTTCCACGCCAACTTGAAATTCGGGTTGAGGGCGAGATGCGCATTTCTATGTTCGGGAGTGCCGTTGGCGTGCGTCCAGCTTGCATTCCTCACTTGCGGCCTGATTTCCAGCGGCACCGGAGTCTTTTGGCGAATCCCCTTGCGAATTATTTGCCGTCTTTCGCCCCCTCCGAGCCATTCCGGAACCAGGTTGCTGGTCGTGGCCGAAAGCCGATCGAAAAACCCCGGATCGCCCTCCCTTTCCTTTTGGCGATAGGCGCGCGCCTCCTCTTCGGTAATCGTCTCCATGATTTCTTCGACCGGAGCGCGCGTATCATACCGGTCTCCGTCTAGGATAATTTCAGGTTCGGAACAGCCGGACGCTGCAAGCGCCAGTCCGGTAGCGAGCATTATCGCAGCATTTTTCACTTTATCGGATCCATTCGTTTAGAATTCCGGAATCGTCTCGCGAACTAGTTGGATGCGCCGGATCCTCCTAGATCGCCCGCAATCGGATTCCGCCCCAGCGCGATCAAAATATTTTGAATCCTTCGCGCCATGGTTGGAGGAATATCCGCTGCAAGTATTTCTTCGAACAATTCGGCGGCCCGTTCCCTGTCGCCCCGGTCAATCAGAGCATAGGCGGATTGCTCCATGGCCAAAACCGAATATGGCTCGCCCTGGGCGCTGAGCGGCTCCAATAGCGCCAGCCTCTCGTCCGGTTCCAGGGAGCGGCCCTGAATCGCAACCGAATGCAGTCGGGCCAAGTCTCGGTAAACAGCGGGGATTTCCGCGTTGTCCGCAACCTTGCCAAGTTCATCGAGAGCGGATTGCCGGTCACCGGCTTCAACGAATCTGGATGCGGCGATCAAGCCGACGATTGCCTTGGCGCCCGCCGAATCCGCGTTTAGCGAGACAAGCTTCGACGCTCCTAGACCGGCGTCGTCCGCCGCCAGAGCTTCGAACATCGCATCGCCTAGAGCCTCGGCTGCCGCGCGGTCATTGGAAATGCTCCACTCTCGATAGCCGGCCGATGCGACAATGGCGACAATCGCAACGACTCCAATCCACCCGTACTTGCGGAACTTGGAATAAAGCTTGTCGCGCCGAACTTCTTCAGTGACTTCGGAAATAAATGAATCGGTATTACTCACGTTAGCCTCCGGGAATGACGACAATCCTTTACCGGAAATTCGGTTCCGATGCCAACTGCAATAGCACGCCGAAACGAAACTTGAAAATATTGCGCCGCCGCGTTCGCCCCGATCTCGAGCGACCTTCCCCGAAAACGAAGTTTTCAGTTTCGCGTCCCGGGCTAGCGGCGATTACCGAGTCGCGATTCCAATGCGCGGTCGACTCGGAATTCTGAAAGCACATTCAATTCCTTGCTGGAAGTGCTTTAACGCATAAGAATCGTTGAAATAATTTACAATTGTCAAATCTATTGCATTTCAGCGTCGGAAATCCTTGATTCTTTTTCCTATAGAATTACTTTAATTGGATGGACGGGCAATAATTGCCATTACGCCGGATTTCAAAATTGCGGCTCGCACCGATCATTACAGCTATTGTAGCTTCGGCGGCGCTATATGCGATCGTGCTGGAACGCGAGTGGCTGTTCGGACTTGTCGGACGTGAAATTCCCAGCCAAGTCTCGGCGAAGGCTTCAACCGGGAATTCCGCCGACCAGGAAGCCGTCGCGGACGATGCCGATAAAAGCGACGGCCGCGACTTGGTTAGGGTGCTGGCGATGCAGTCCGTTTCCCGAGATGTCGAATCCCGGATCGTGCTCGGCGGAAAAACGGAAGCGACGCGCATTGTCGACCTGAAGTCCGAAATCGCCGGGCTCGTTATTTCAGAACCGAAGCGCAAAGGCTCGCTCGTCCGCGGCGGACAGATCATATGCGAGTTGGACGCGGGAGCTCGGAAGGCCGCGCTGGCGGAAGCCGAGGCGCGCCTCGTGGAGGCGCGGTCGAATTTGTCGATATCGTCGAAGCTCGTGAAAGAGGGTTTCGCTACGGAAACCAAGGTTGTCGCGGACCGCGCGGCGCTCAAGACGTCGGAAGCCGCGGTCGAAAGAGCGTCCCTCGAATTGAAGCGTTTGAAAATCGCCGCTCCGTTCGACGGGCTGCTCGAAAGCGACGCCGCCGAAATCGGCTCGCTCCTGCAGCCCGGGTCGCTCTGCGCCCGCATCGTTCAACTTGATCCTATAAGGCTCGTTGGCTTCGTTTCGGAATCTCAGGTCGACAGTCTGAACTCGGGATTGGACGTGTCGGCCGCCCTGCTCAACGGTCGTTCGGTCTCAGGCAAGCTGACCTTTATTTCGCGTTCCGCCGACAGCGCGACGAGAACATTTCGCATCGAGGTCGAAGTTCCTAACGCCGACCTGTCCATAAGGGATGGCAGCACGGTTGAAATCAGCATCGTCACCAAGCGCGAACGCGGTCATTTCATACCGCAGTCCGCGCTGACGCTGAACAACCAGGGGATTCTGGGCGTCAGAACGGTCGAAAACGACATTGCGCAATTTTCGCCGGTTAGGATTATTCGCGACACGATTGACG
Organism: Albidovulum sp. bin36; assembly: GCA_002238565.1. Classification (GTDB taxonomy): domain Bacteria; phylum Pseudomonadota; class Alphaproteobacteria; order Rhodobacterales; family Rhodobacteraceae; genus JAPPFL01. The sequence goes on along the minus strand of MPMP01000016.1, from coordinate 29,048 downwards.
GCATTTGGATCTCCGGCCTGCCCGATCAAGCAAACGTAATCGTAGCCGGGCAGGAATTCGTTACCGAGGGCACCCCCGTTCTTGTAACCTACCGGGCGTCCCCCACATGACGGGAATCGTAGACTGGTCGACCCGACACGCTCGCATGGTGCTTGCGATGGTCGCGCTTTCGATCGCCGCCGGCGTGCTGGCCTACGCCACCCTGCCCAAGGAAGGCGCGCCCGACATTGAAGTCCCGGCTCTGCATATATCGGTTCCCTTCCCGGGCATTTCGGCTGAAGACAGCGAGCAGTTGCTCGTCAGGCCACTTGAAACGCGCCTCAAGGATCTGGACGGCCTGACATCGATGAATGCGACGGCCTCGGAGGGCTACGCCGGAATTTTCCTTGAATTCGAATTCGGGTGGGACAAATCTCAAACCATTGCCGATGTTCGGGACAGGCTGAACAAGGCGCAAGCCGAATTCCCCGACGGAGCCGATCAAGCGACGATATCCGAGATCAATTTTTCCGAGTTCCCGGTAATCGTCGTGACGCTTTCCGGCGACTTGCCCGAAAGGACTCTCGTTCGCGTCGCCAACGGGCTCAAGGATCAGCTGGAAGCGCTGCCTCCCATTCTGGAAGCCGGCCTGTCGGGATTTCGGGAGGAAATGCTTGAAGTGATCATTGATCCGCTCAAGCTGGAATCCTACGATGCGTCATTGAACGAAGTGATCAATGTAGTCACGAGAAACAACAAGCTGATTGCCGCAGGCCAGGTCGAGGGCGCTTCCGGCGCGTTTTCGCTGAACATCCCTTCTTCGTTCGACGAGCCGGACGATGTCTACGACCTTCCCGTGCTGGTGAACGGCGACAGAACAGTTACCCTGGGCGAACTCGCCGAAATTCGAATGACATTTGTCGACGCAACGGGAACCGCGCGTTTTGACGGCGAGAAAACCGTTGCGATTCAAGTGGTTATGCGAAAGGGCTCCAATATAATCGATACGGCTAAGCTTGTTCGCGACGAAACGAACAAAATCGTCGCGACATGGCCGCAAGAACTTGCCAAGTCCGTCAGCCTTGGCTTCGCCATCGACAGGAGCCTAAACGTCGAGTCCATGGTTAATCAACTCGAAAGCTCGGTAATTACTGCTATCGCGATCGTAATGATTGTCGTACTCGCCGTTTTGGGAACGCGTTCCGCATTGCTGGTCGGATTTGCGATTCCAACCTCCTTTCTTTTGTGCTTCGCGCTACTTGCGCTGCTCAATGTTTCGATTTCGAATATCGTTATGTTCGGGCTAATTCTCGCCGTGGGCATGCTAGTCGACAGCGCAATTGTCATCGTTGAACTCGCCGATCGGAAGGTCAAGGAAGGCACCGGCCCGATGGCGGCGTACGCTCAGGCCGCAAAGCGCATGTTTTGGCCGATCGTCTCCTCGACCGCGACAACGCTGTGCGCTTTCCTGCCAATGCTTTTTTGGCCGGGCGTCGCCGGCGAATTCATGGGCATGCTTCCGGTAACGCTTATATTCGTTCTGTCGGCATCGCTATTTGTCGCTCTAGTTTTTCTGCCGGTGCTCGGCGGCGTAACGGGACGCGTTGCGCGCGTTTTGACCCGCGTTTCGGAGTCGCTAAAAAGGCTGCATATTCTCTTGCGTCTATTGTTCATCTCCCTGTTCGGAGCCGCAATGTTCGGCGGCGCGCTAACGATACTTAACCCTCCCGAGCCATTTAAGGCATTCGGACTGGTCGGATCCCTACCCGGTTCGATAATTTTCGTGCTTGCCTCGGCCGCGTTCTTCATCGGCATCAATTCCATTGAGTACAGGAAGAGGCCAACGAGGGTGAGGCGGCAGGACGGCCGCACTCTTTTCGGCTACTTCATTGGATTTATCGTCAAGAATCCCGTGATGCCTCTAATAACGGTCGCTGTCGTAGCCGGCGCGGTCGGCACGACTTTCTTTTACTATTCAAAGAACAACTACGGCGTCGAGTTCTTTACGGATGCCGAACCCGAGCAAGCCAAGATTTACGTCCGCGCGCGAGGAAACCTAAGCGTAGAAGAACAGGACCGATTTGTCAGGTCGGTTGAAGAGCTGGTCAATGGAGCCGAGGGAATCGGCGCGACATTCGCCTTCGCGGGAAAGGGAGGACTTGCCAATCTAGGAGGCAGCGGCGGCCCCACCGACTCCGTCGGCGAAATCCAAATCGAATTCGACCTTTGGGAAACCAGGCAGGAAATCGGCGGAAGAGTTACCAATGCCAAAAACATTGTTGAAGATCTTAGAGAATCGACGAAGGAAGTGGCCGGCATCATTCCCGAAATCGACACTCTTCGGAGTGGCCCCGCGCGAGGCAAACCGCTGCACCTGAGGCTGGTGGGAAGCAATTGGGAAGAATTGCTGGAAGCCACTGAAGCCATACGATCGGAATTTCAAAATACGGACGGCATCGAACTCGTAGTAGATTCTCGCCCGCTTCCCGGCATCGATTGGCAAATTGAAATCGATGTCGAAAAAGCCGGGAAGTTCGGAGCCAGCGTCGATCAGATTGGAGCGGTATTTCAGATGCTGACGCATGGAATTTTCCTCGACACGATGAGAATCGAAGGCGCGGACGATGAAATTGAAATCCGGCTGCGCCTGCCGGAGGAAGACAGGCTCCTTTCGACATTCGACAGGCTTAGCTTGCAAACTAATTCCGGACTTGTGCCCCTTTCGAATTTTACAGAGATCAGGCCGGTCAAGCAGCTCGCGCAAATCCAGCGATCGGAAGAATCTAGATACATCGACATAAAGGCGGGAGTTGAAACAAGCCAGTTCAATGTCAACGAAAGGATTGGCCATCTAACGAATTGGCTCGAAAACGAAGCGGAACTGCCGAATTCCGTTTCCTGGAAGTGGACCGGCACGCAGGAAGATCAGAACGAAACCCAGCAATTCCTCATATATGCGTTTCTTGGCGCTCTAGGACTTATGTTCGCAATTCTGCTGGCGCAGTTCAATAGCTTCTACGCGTCCATTCTTGTTCTCGCGGTCGTGGTTTTTTCTGTCGCGGGCGCGCTACTGGGCATGATCGTCATGCAACAGCCATTCTCAATTATCATGACGGGCACAGGAATAGTGGCATTGGCCGGAATTGTAGTTAACAACAATATCGTCTTGATCGACACCTACCAGGAATATTCGGCGATCATGCCGAAACTGGAGGCGATAGTCAAAACAACGGAAGTGCGCCTTCGCCCGGTTTTCCTAACTACGATCACGACTATGGCCGGGTTGACGCCCATGATGTTCGGCATTTCCCTTGATTTGTTCGGGGGCGGCTATACGATCGGAGCTCCGGCTTCGCTCTGGTGGGTTCAACTAGCGACGGCGGTCGTATTCGGACTAGGCGTGGCGACGGTGATGACTTTGGTCTTTACGCCCTCGATGCTCGCGATCAAAATCTGGGCCGTAAAGGGAGCATACAGCTTTTCAAATCTCCTGGCTGTTCTGCTGCTTGGAAAGAGCAGCAGACTGGCGCGCGACAGAAGACTGCGCAAAGCGTTCGCAGCTTCAAAAGCATCGCAGCTACTCTGGGACGAATTCAATTGGGCTGATCCCGCAGCCGAGCACAGGCCCGATGATATCCAAGAAGATGCCGCCGCTGCGGCGAAAGACCGGGATGCATTCCGGCCTATAGAAATAGCTGCATGGCAAAGCAGGATAGCCGAAGCGAAAACTGCGCGCGTCCAGAACGACGAGGATGAATCCGGCGAACCGAACTTTCCCTATAGAGCCGCAGAATAGCGATTGCCCCGCCAGCCGGCTTTTACGAGCGCCCCTGCGCGCCTCTAATCCGGAATAGCGAATACCTGCCCGGGATAAATTAGATCCGGATCTCGGATTTGCTCCTTATTGGCGGCGTAGATGCGAACATAGTACCTTCCGAGACCGTAGCGGCTTCTGGACATGCCCCAAAGCGTGTATCCGGGCTGAACGGTGATCGTCCTAAGCGCCACATCGTCGTGTACGCTAGGAGGTTTCTCGGAACCTTCCGCGAATTCATCTCGTCCAAGCTTCTGCAATGCGAATTCCGGCAATTCCTTCTGAAACGGCGTTTCAACTCGTGAATGCACCTCTCCCGTTTCGTCGACTTCATCGATGCGAAGCGTGTACCTTCCCGCTTCGATCTCGGATAGCGGCAGCCTCCAGTTTCCGCCATGGCCTATCGGCTCGTTGATTTCCGGCTTGCCGTCAACGTATACGATGACTGATTTTCCAGGCGACCCGCGACCCGAAAGCACGACTTCGCCCTCTTCGTCGTAATAGATCGCGTCGATTGTAACATTATCGGATATTTCGTCCACCGGCTCGGGCTCGAATACAGGCTGCAGCAATTCGATCGAATCCTCCGCTGCAAGCAGCACCGCGGCAGGCGAAGCGGCATCGATAGCCGGGACCGGACCCTGATCGAAATCGGAAACCGGCGGAATAGTCTGCGGAATAGCAACGACAACCTTCTCGCTGGATTCCAGCGGCGGCTTGCCGCTAGGTTTCATTAGCAATGAAATTACGACCGGCTTGAGTCCAACTCCAATATCAAAATTCGCCGCGAAATGACCCGATTCGTCGGCAATGGCGCTGATGGCCGGAATTCCGTCGACGATCACGTCCACGCGCGCGCCTTGCTGCGCCCTGCCAGCGACCGTCGCCGAACCGAATTCGTCTACGCGGACGATATCAAAGGCGGGCGGGTTGATCGCGGCATGGCCGGCATCTTTTCCAATTCCCGTAAAAGGCGAAGGCTGCTGCGATGCCGTATCTAGGAAGGCAAGCTCATTAAGCAGCTCCTCCGCTTCGATCTCCAAGGAATCAAGCACTTGATCCTGGGCTACGGAGGTCAAGCCACCCTCGCCGGCAAGGGACGGCATTTCGGACATGCTTTCGTCGCCTGGCCGGACGGAGTCAGCTTGCGCGAGCCGAGACGCATCGGCATCCGAGGCGACCGGTTCGGCATCATCGTCCAGAATCGCCTCCGTGCTAGCGGTTTCCGCGCGGTCGACGCCGTCCTTCTCGTCGACGGCCGCAGCAGGAGCTATCTCCTCAGCCAAGGCAACGGCTTCTACCTCGGTCAATTCCTGCGCAGCATCGTCTTCAACCGCCTCAACGACCAAGCCAGGCTCTTCAACGACTTCCGCCGCGAGCGGCTCGGGCGATTCGGCATCCATTGGCGGTTCCGCGTTGGACAGGATTTCGGCTTCGCCCGCATCGGCAGGCCGGTCAGCATCAATCCCCTCGTCGACCGCGACTTCGGCGGACGCGCCGGAAACGGTTTCGGCCGGTTCCGGCGAAATGCCGGAGTCCGGAACATCAGCGCCCTCTTCGGTCAGCGCAGCGGTCGATTCAACTTCCGCAAGCGAATCGTCGGCGGGCAGCGCGACTTCCGTCGGCTGGTCGTCAATTACCTCCGCCGGGGCTTCGACGACCGCTTCAGCGGGCGCCGGCTCTTCGGCGACATCGATGCCCGGCATGTCTTTGATGGCTTCGGCCTCGATTGGCCCGGGCACTTCGGCATCAGCCGGCGGTTCCGCGTCGGACAGGATTTCGGCTTCGCCCGAATCTACAGGAAGGTCGACATCAATCATCTCGTCGACGGCGACCTCGGCGGACACGCCGGAAACGGTTTCGGCCGGTTCCGGCGAAATGCCGGAATCCAGAACATCAGCGCCCTCTTCGGTCAGCGCAGCGGTCGATTCAACTTCCGAAAGCGAATCGTCGGCGTCAATTGGCGCAAGTTCGACTTCGTCGGCGGGCAGCGCGACTTCCGTCGGCTGGTCGTCAATTACCTCCGCCGGGGCTTCGACGACCGCTTCGGCGGGAGCCGGCTCTTCGGCGACATCGATGCCCGGCATGTCTTCGATGGCTTCGGCTTCGATTGGCTCGGGCGCTTCGGCATCAGCCGGCGGTTCCGCGTCGGACAGGATTTCGGCTTCGCCCGAATCTACAGGAAGGTCGACATCAATCCCCTCGTCGACCGCGACCACGGCGGATACGTCGGAAACCGATTCAGCCGGTTCCGGCGAAATGCCGGAATCCTGAACATCAGCACCCTCCCCGGTTAGCGCAGCGGTCGATTCATCCTCCGCAAGCGCATCGCCGTCGGCTATTGGCGCGAGTTCGATCGCGTCGGCAGGCAGCGCGACTTCCGTCGGCAGTTCGTCCAATATCTCCGCGGGAGCTTCGGCAACTGCTTCTGCTGGCGCCGGCTCATCGGCGGCATCGACGCCCGGCACGTCTTCGACGGCTTCCGCCTCGATTGGCTCGATCGCTTCGGCATCAACCGGAGGTTCTTCGGTCAAGGTCTCCAGAGCTTCGGAAACATCCTCTTCAGGCAAGAGATCGACTTCGCTCGCATCGACTGGAAGGTCGACATCAATCCCCTCGTCGACCGCGACTTCGGCGGACACGCCGGAAACGGTATCGGCCGGTTCCGGCAAAATGCCGGAATCCGGAACTTCTGCGCCGTCTTCGGTCAGCGCAGCGGTCGATTCATCTTCCGCAAGCGAATCGTCGGCGTCAATTGGCGCAAGTTCGACTTCGTCGGCGGGCAGCGCGACTTCCGTCGGCTGGTCGTCAATTACCTCCGCCGGGGCCTCGGCGACTGCTTCTGCTGGCGCCGGCTCATCGGCGGCATCGACGCCCGGCACATCTTCGACGGCTTCCGCCTTGATTGGCTCGAGCGCTTCGGAATCAACCGGAGGTTCTTCGGTCAAGGTCTCCAGAGCTTCGGAAACATCCCCCTCGGACAAGATTTCAGCTTCGCTCGCATCGTCAGGAAGGTCGACATCAATCCCCTCGTCGACCGCGACTTCGGCGGACACGCCGGAAACGGTTTCGGCCGGTTCCGGCAAAATGCCGGAATCCGGAACATCTGCGCCGTCTTCGGTCAGCGCAGCGGTCGATTCATCTTCCGCAAGCGAATCGTCGGCGTCAATTGGCGCAAGTTCGACTTCGTCGGCGGGCAGCGCGACTTCCGTCGGCTGGTCGTCAATTACCTCCGCCGGGGCTTCGGCGACTGCTTCTGCTGGCGCCGGCTCATCGGCGGCATCGACGCCCGGCACATCTTCGACGGCTTCCGCCTCGATTGGCTCGAGCGCTTCGGAATCAACCGGAGGTTCTTCGGTCAAAGTCTCCAGAGCTTCGGAAACATCCCCCTCGGACAAGATTTCAGCTTCGCTCGCATCGTCAGGAAGGTCGACATCAATACTCTCGTCGACCGCGACTTCGGCGGACACGCCAGAAACGGTTTCGGCCGGTTCCGGCAAAATGCCGGAATCCGGAATATCTGCGCGCTTCCCGGTTGGCGCAGCGGTCGACGCATCCTCCGCAAGAGCATCGCCGTCGGCAATTGGCGCGAGTTCGATCTCGTCGGCGGGCAGCGCGACTTCCGTCGGCTGGTCGTCCATTATCTCCGCGGGGGACTCCTCGGCGGCTGCTTCAACAGGCGCCGACTCATCGGCGGCATCGACGCCCGGCACGTCTTCGATGGCTTCCGCCTCGATTGGCTCAAGCGCTTCGGCATCAACCGGAGGTTCTTCGGTCAAGGTCTCCAGAGATTCGGAAACATCCCCCTCGGACAAGATTTCAGCTTCGCTCGCATCGGCAGGAAGGTCGACATCAATCCCCTCGTCGACCGCGACTTCCGCGGACACGTCGGAAACCGATTCAGCCGGCTCCGGCAAAATGCCGGAATCCAGAACATCTGCGCCCTCCTCGGTTGGCGCAGCGGTCGATTCATCCTCCGCAAGCGCATCGCCGTCGGCTATTGGCGCAAGTTCGACTTCGTCGGCGGGCAGCGCGACTTCCGTCGGCTGGTCGTCAATTACCTCTGCCGAGGCTTCGGCGACTGCTTCTGCGGGCGCCGGCTCATCGGCGGCATCGACGCCCGGCACGTCTTCGATGGCTTCCGCCTCGATTGGCTCAAGCGCTTCGGCATCAACCGGAGGTTCTTCGGTCAAGGTCTCCAGAGATTCGGAATCATCCCCCTCGGACAAGATTTCAGCTTCGCTCGCATCGGCAGGAAGGTCGACATCAATCCCCTCGTCGACCGCGACTTCCGCGGACACGTCGGAAACCGATTCAGCCGGTTCCGGCAAAATGTCGGAATCCGGAACATCTGCGCCCTCCTCGGTTGGCGCAGCGGTCGATTCATCCTCCGCAAGCGCATCGCCGTCGGCTATTGGCGCAAGTTCGACTTCGTCGGCGGGCAGCGCGACTTCCATCGGCTGGTCGTCAATTACCTCTGCCGAGGCTTCGGCGGCTGCTTCAACGGGCGCCGGCTCATCGGCGGCATCGACGCCCGGCACGTCTTCGATGGCTTTCGCCTCGATTGGCTCGGGCGATTCGGCATCAGCCGGCGGTTCTGCGGTCAAGGCCTCCAGTGATTCGGAAAATTCTTCTTCGGGCAAGCGATCAGCTTCGCTCAAGTCGGCGGGCAGGTCGACATCGACCACTTCGGTCGATTCATCCCCCGGGAGCGCGTCTTTATCCGCCACTGGGTCAATTACGGCTTCGACTGGCCGCGGAGCGTCGTCAAAGGCAATTTCGTCGGTCCCGGCATCCGCGGATATCTCGGCAGATGGCTCAGCTTGCGGCGATTCCTTGATTTCGCTTGCCGATTCCTCGCTTTGGACCGCAATTGGCTCAGTTGCCTCCGGCGATTTGGGATCAGCAGCCTCGGCCGTATCGTCGACAGGGCCGGCAGACGGAATGTCCGCGGCAGTCCCCGGCGATTCCTCCTGATCCGCTTGAACCGGCGCCTTCTCCGCGGTTTCCGGCTCCGATGTCGCTCCGGGATCTATTTGAGTTTCTTGAACTTCCCGATAGACAAGAATGATGGCGGCAATGACCAATATAGCCGCGACCGCGAATATCGCGGCCGTTGCGCGCGGGATTTTGGATGACTTGTTGGGCATTTAGGCAGTTTCCCGTAAATCCTTGAAACGCGGAATACGCAATCATTGTCGCTTTAACTGCTCGCGATATACAACTACTAGATGAATTTCTCAAACAATCGAACCGGGAAATTCCGATAATGCATTCAAACAAATTTTCGGTCTGCGTTTTTTGCGGATCGCGCATAGGCAGCAACGCCAGTTTCGCGAACGCGGCAAGGGAATTCGGAATTGAAATCGCAAGGATGGGCTGGCGCCTCGTCTATGGAGCGGGCGATGTAGGGCTGATGGGCGAAGTCGCCACGGCAACGCAATGCGAAGGCGGTTCAACATTCGGCGTTATTCCGAGGCAGCTAGTCGAATTGGAAGTAGCCAAGCACGACTTGGACAGCCTCGTAATTACTGACAACATGCACGTGCGAAAAAGCGTCATGTTCGCCAACTCCGATGCGTTCATCGTTATGCCCGGCGGCCCGGGAACGCATGACGAATTCTTTGAAATCCTGACCTGGCGGCAACTCGGCTTTCATGACAAACCGATCGGGCTGCTAAATGTCGCAAACTACTGGAACGGCCTGCTAGGCTCGCTCGGCAACGCCGTCGATTGCGGATTCGCCGACCCGGAGCTACTAGAAAGCTTTGAAGTCCTGAATACGGTAGCGGAGTCCATCCTTTGGCTCCACGATAGTTTCGAGTCCGGCCCGCAAAGCGCAAGAGATGGTTCGGCGGGCAGTCTAGGCCGGCTATGCCCGCCGAGCGATACGCGATAAATTCGCCTCCGAAAAATGCGACTTCGAAAAGAATCTACCCAAGTCGCTGTGCGACGTTTTCCCAGTTGACCAGGTTGTCGAGGAAATTCGAAATATACGCAGGCCGCTTGTTCCGAAAATCAATGTAGTAGGAATGCTCCCAGATATCGCAGCCCAAAAGAGCGGTCTGACCGAAACAAAGCGGATTAACGCCGTTCTCAGTCTTCGTAATTTCAAGCTCGCCGCCCGCATTGGCAACGAGCCAGCACCAGCCAGATCCGAACTGGCCCACTCCGGCGGCGACGAATTGCTCCTTGAACGAATCGGTCGAACCGAAGGCGTCTTTGATTCTTGATTCCAGCTCCGAGGGCATTGACGAGTTTCCAGGTCCCATCATTTCCCAGAACTGGCAATGATTCCAATGCTGCGACGCGTTGTTGAAAACGCCGTTTTGGGCAACCGCCCCGCTCTGATACGATCCGGTTACGATGCTATCCAGGGATTTGCCCTCCCATTCAGTTCCGGCAATTGTCTTGTTGCCGTTATCCACGTAGGCCTTGTGATGAAGCCCGTGGTGGAACTCGAGCGTTTCCTTCGACATTCCGTGTTCAGCGAGAGCATCTTGAGCGTAAGGTAAATCAGGTAATTCAAAAGCCATCGGGTTTGCCTCCATTTCGTTACTGAGGATTATCTATTCCGGAGTGGAGCGATTCTCGATCGATCCCGTCCTTCACCTGTTCATAGCGGATGCGCGCCTTCCAGCGCAACAGGCGCGGCGACTATGCAACTATGAGGCGGGCTTTCGAATGACAATCTTTTCCGCATCGCCTTTTATTTCAAAGTTTGGCGTACGCCTCCTGCGCGACGAGCGCATCGCGGCGGTCAAGTGCCAAAACGATCACTGCAACGCCAATGACGCCCGACTGTTCCGCCGCAACAGTAAGCTGGAGGAACTCGCCGCCTCGCGGAAAAAAATGCTGCGGAAAACAATGTGATCTATTTGAATTTAACTTCTAGCGACCTGGTCGGCTGGCGCTAAGAATTTCCGGTCGTAAGTAAATCTTTGGCTGCCTCGCGTTCCGTAACCGTCCTTCTTTCGAGGGATGAACCACCGACGGAAGCTTGCTGCCCGGGTCCCGATCATCGTCCTTCATCGGCAAATCAAGCGGTTTGGAGCATCGCCGGCCTGCTGTTCCGCCCGAATCCGGGACTCTGGCATTCTACTCGCGCACGCCAAGTCAATCCCCTCTCGCCGTTTAACCGGCCCTTGGAAGTCGGAGCACCGCGGAAGTTACCTCGCCGGTCGCTGATTCGGGGACTGAGCGAGCACGACTTGCAACCCGGCAGTTCGGGCGCGCTTCTTTACCGGCAGGCAGTCCGTATGGACGAAAACCAGGATGCCTCGGTCGATAGACCGGTCGCCGGCGTAGGACGCTATGTCGACCCGTTTCGAATTGTACTCCCCGCAACTTAAGCGTGCCCGGATGGACCGCGAATAGCGGTTTCACTGCTAGCGCCTCGAGCAAATCGTTCGAGACCTAAAACAGCTCCGGCTTGCTCGAAACCGGCGACCGCTGATTTCCCTGATAGGCTTCGCAGTCGCAATGGAGCGAGAAAAGCAGGGTTTCGAATCCAGGAACGCAGGCAATGGCGAAATCCTCAATTCATTCCGGTCGAACTTTTAAACTCCTTGACGGACCGAAACCCGAGATTGCACGCCGTCGATAAACGCCGCCGCCTTCAAACCGAGCGCTCCACTTCCCCCGCAGTTCTGGCCCGCGGAGGGCCTCCGTCTGGATTCACGCCCAAGGGCGTAACGGACAACTGCATTGAACTCTGCGCGAAGCAACCGTTTCGGTCGATCGGACATGCGGCATAGGGCCGAAAACGGGAGCGCCGGTTCGAATATTGCGACTATGAATCCGCAGCCAGAGGCAAGAGCGCGGCCGCGACTCGCCTGCCCTCAGCCGCAAGTACATTTTATGTCCGGCATGCGGGGGGTGTCGCCATGAATTCCGGAATGATGCCCGCCTGCTCTAGAGCGACGCCGAAGTCGCCGGGAACCGGCGCGGTTTCATTGCCGGTACCGACAAGCAGCACGTCGATTTCGTTCCGAAGCGACGCGATTGGCTCGAAATCGCCGTATCCGCCCCAAGCCTTTGCTTCCCTAGCGCAAACCACGACCGGACCGTCGATCAGCCGCCCCGATACTCGGAAAAATCCGGGGCCGTAGCCGTCGATCAACGCCTTGCCTCCGCGCGAAATTTCATTCAATCGCATTTCGCCTCTCCCCTAGTCGAGAAATGGAAGCCCCAATACCGCCGAGAGCGCGATTATGGCGTAGGCGATTCGCCGGTAGCGGGTTTCGCGCCGAGGGTCGAAGAATAGCGCTCCTATTCCTATTCCGGCGGCGTAGGGCACGGCCGCGATCAAGCCGGTTGCGACCGGGACCGGGTCCAAAAGCCCGCGAAACGCGAACACGCCGAGAATTTGCAGGTTCGCCAGAACGAGGTACACCGTATTGTTGGCGCGGATGGCCGCGGCGGGCAATGTGCTCGCCATGTACAGCATGATGACGGGAGGCCCCGGAATGCCGACAGACCCGGCCAGAAGTCCGCCCAGCCCTCCGGTTCCGTAGACCATTGGTCGAGTAAGCGCGCCCTTGTAGCGCAGACCCAGCACAAGCGCGACCAGAAGCAGCAGGGAAATCGAAGATACCGAATAGCGAAATGCGTCCACCGACATCACCAGCAAGAGCGCCACGCCGATCGGCACGCCGATTAGCGACCCGCCGGCCAGCCTCAGGATGTCCGGCGGATGCCCGTCTCGCAATGCTCTGGGCACGAGGACCAGCGGAGCGACCAGTTCCATGACTATCAGGGCCGTCAAGGCCCAGACCGGCGACAGGACCGCGGCGGCGAACGGCAAGTAGATCATCGCGGTTCCGAATCCCGAAAATCCGCGAACTAGTCCCGCGAGAAGGCTGCCGAACACGACCCAGCCCAAGCCGTCGTGGGCCAGAGCGGACGCAAAAAATTGAATCACTTCTCGGCGGCTGAGAATCGCGTGCCGGCATTGGCGTCCGGCTTGGACCAGTCTCGCTTTACGCCGAGCTTCAAGAGTATGTTCGTCGCGATGAATACCGAGGAATACGTGCCGACAACGACGCCCCAGATCATGGCGAATACAAACCCTCGGATGACATCGCCGCCGAATACGTAGAGCGCGAAAAGCGCAATCAAAGTCGTGGCCGAAGTCATGACGGTACGCGACAGAGTCTCGTTGATCGAAAGATTCAAGACATTGACAAGGGACCGCCCGCTGAATTTCCTGAGATTCTCCCGCACTCTGTCGAAGACTACGACCGTATCGTTAAGCGAATAGCCGACGATTGTCAGAATCGCGGCGATTATCGCCAAGTCGAATTTGATGCCGAGAAGGGCGAAGATGCCGAGCGTTAGCACCACGTCGTGCACAAGAGCCGCAACTGCGCCTAGCGAGAACTGCCATTCGAACCTGATCCAGATGTAGAATAGCACCGCCCCGATCGCGAGGAGGACCGCTATTACGGCTTTCTGGATCAATTCGCCGGAAACCTTGGGGCCGACGCTCTCTACAAGCGGAAACTTCATATCGGGGTCAATGCCCAGAAGGGCGCCTTCGACGGCTCTTACCGTCGCCACCGACACGGCTTCGTCGCCCTCCTGCGCTTCGATTCGAATCATCGCGACGTTCTTTTCGTCGCCAAACGTCGGGTCGAAGACCTCGGTAATCGACACGTCGCCTAGATCGAGCCTTGAAAGGACCGCGCGGTATTCGCCGACATCGACCGGCAAGGCGCTTTCTGTTCGAATAGTTGTACCGCCCCGGAAATCGATTCCGAAATTCAAGCCGACGACCGCGACTAGAGCTATCGAAGCCACGAGTAGCGCGCCGGAGAGTCCAATGGCCGCCCTGGCGAACCGGAAAAAATCCCAGCTCGTCCTGGAAGGTACGATTTTTAGCCTGAACGCCATAGCTCTAAACCACGATGCTCTTGGGCCGGCGCCATGCGAACCATGTCGCAATCATCAGCCTGGTTACGAATACGGCGGTGAATACCGAAGTCACGATGCCGATTCCAAGCGTTACGGAAAACCCTCGAACCGGCCCCGATCCCATCGCGAATAGAATGACCGCAGCGATCAGCGTCGTAAAATTCGCATCCAGAATCGCCGACAGCGCTCGCTCGTAGCCGAGCTCGATCGCTCGGGCCGGCCCTTTCGCCGCTTTCATTTCCTCGCGTATGCGTTCGAATACAAGCACGTTGGCATCGACGGCCATTCCGATCGTCAGGACGATTCCCGCGATTCCCGGAAGCGTCAGAGTCGCGCCTATCACGGACAGCAGCCCGAATATCAGCGCGATATTCAAAATCAGCGCCACGTTGGCGAATAATCCGAACAGGCCGTAGCTCAGCGCCATGAAGACAAGCACGGCGCCGAACGCCAGCACGCAGGCGATTTGGCCGGCATCGATGGAATCCTGGCCCAGTTCGGGTCCGACGGTCCTTTCCTCGAGAAACGTCATGCGCGCGGGCAGCGCGCCGGCCCGCAGCAGCACCGCCAGATGCGTGGACTCCTCTACCGAAAACCGACCGGTGATAATGCCGGATCCGCCGGAAATGTGCGCCTGAATGACCGGAGCCGAAACAACTTCGCCGTCGAGGACGATCGCGAACGGCGAGCCGATATTGACCGCGGTGTAATCGCCGAATCTGCGCGCCCCGGACGGATTGAATCTAAAAGTGACCGCCGGCAGCCCGTTCTGGTCAAATCCCGGCTGCGCATCGGTCAGGTCCTCGCCTCCGACGACGGCCGACGTCTCAAGAACGTAGTATTGGCCCGGCTCGTCAAGCGAGGGAAGCAGAATTTCCCTCGGCCCGATCGTCGAATCCCGGTCCGAGGTCCGCGTAACGACCGGGTGGAAAGTCAGCCTCGCGGTCGTGCCGATGATTTCCTTGAGCTCTTCGGCGGAACCGATTCCGGGAACCTGGATGAGGATTCTCCTGCTGCCCTGCCTTTGAATCGAAGGCTCCCTTGTTCCCACTTCGTCGATGCGCCTGCGGATAATTTCGAGCGATTGCCGCAACGTTCTTTCGTCGGTTGCCTGGATTTCGGCTTCCGACAGGCGCACGACGACCGTATCGCCAACGGCTTCGGCTTCAATGTCGCTGCCGCCCGCGCCCGTCAGCGAAACAAGCGGCCGCGCCAGGGCGCGAACCGCATCCACGGCTTCCGAGATGTTTTCCGGCTGCGACACGCGAACGATCAATTCGCCCGGTTCGGCGGGCTGCCGCCTAATGGTGCCTATGGCTCCCCGTCGCTGGCGGAGCGCATCGCGAATGTCCGGCCACATCCCGTCCATGCGTTCGGCGTAGACGTCGTTGACCTCGACTTCCGCGAGAAGATGCGCGCCTCCCCGAAGATCCAGCCCGAGGTTGACGATCATAGAAGGCAGCCAGGACGGCCACGAACTAAGATCGCTTTCGAGCTGTGGAGTCGCCGCCGAACCGGCCTCCAGCATCTGCGCGGCATCGTTGTGGCGCTCCACCCTCGAGTAAAACCCGTTCGGAAGCGCGGCGACGATTCCGGCGACGCACAATCCCCAAACGAGAATTTTTTTCCAGAGTGCGAATTGCAGCATACCAGTACCCGTCTAAGGCGGCGACTCGCTCAGGATGCCGGCTCGGTCTTGCTCACGACTTGCGAAATAGTAGATCGGACAACCCTGATTCGAATGTTCTCCGCGATTTCGACTTCGACTTCGTTGTCGTCCTTGACCTTGGCAATTTTTCCGATCACGCCGCCCTGCGTGACAATTTGGTCTCCGCGCCGCAGGTTCGCAACCATTTCGCGGTGAGCTTTGGCTTTTTTTTGCTGCGGTCGAATCAGCAAGAAGTACATGATTACGAAAATCAGTACCAGAGGAAGAATATTGGCCAACCCGAAGCCGGCCCCGCCTGTCTGCGCAAAAGCTGGATTGACCAATTTTACGATCCTTTTGATATTCGGCCGCCCTCGCGACCTGTCCTTGAAGCGCGAGACCCTACTCTTGACACGCTCCCATTGCAAGGCATTCTCAACGTCCCGGCGCAAATCCGACGCTGCGACATGACGCGGTAAAAGCGGACGGACTTCTATGGGTGTTCCTGGCGATTCCAGTCGATCGGACGGAATTTGCGCAATCGCGAGTTCGCGTCCGGCCAAAGGAACCGATTCCGCGCGCAAGTTCGGATTACTTGCCTGAAGGAACTGCCGGTTGCAGGATTTGGCGGAACCCGAACAAAAAAATTCAAGCCCGCGGATCGCCCCCGATGCCCGCAAATTCGAATATTCCCTGCGATTTCGGAGCGATGACGCAGCAGCCGACCGAATCTGATCGCAAGGCGGCGGCAGTTCATTCGCGAAAAAAATTTTGCTTCCGGCGGCGGCCGGGTCGATGGCATTGAGCCGCCGAAACCGGGATCGCCTTGAAATCCGCCTCTCGCCAGCCGAGGGAGTCGACACTGCCGCCGCTAACGGCGCGCTAGCGTTGCAATGCAAGATGCTTTGACGGAGAGACAACGATCTGCTTCGAATCGGATCGCTGCCTGATCGGTTGAAATCCAGAAAAGTCTGCATCAGCTAACTTTTATTTCGCGGCGGCTTGGCGGCGGTTTACTCTTTCGACCGTTTTTCGGAAGGGCTGCATTCCCGTCGCTTCGCGAATACCGCCTCCCGACGCGGCGGGCTCAGCCGATTTTCGGGACAGTCCCTCCTGAGCGAAATCGTCGATCGCGGCGCGGTAGCTATCCGCACTCTCGGCAGCGCGGGCCTATTCAGAGACTGACCGCCGTCATTCCGTGCTCTAGGCGAATCGGCGGCAACCCGATTCGATTGTTGCGAACGGCGCAACATTCGAAAAAAAATCGCCATTTACGCCCTTGGCGTGAAATGGGCGGTTCAAACTGGTCTGCTCTTGGGGCATATAGGCGCCTGGCAGCAATAGCGTGTGGGATTCGCCCATGCACGACATACGACGCATCAGAACCGACCCGGAAGGATTCGACGGCGCGCTTGCGCGGAGAGGCCTCGAGCCGATCGCGCATGCTGTTCTTGCGATCGATGCCGAGCGGCGAAAGAAAATCCATAGCGCCGAAACCGCTCAAGCCGAAAGGAATGCCGCTTCGGCCGCCATTGGCGAAGCGAAATCGAAAGGCGACCAGGCGGAATTCGAGCGGCTGCGGTCGATCATAGCCGGGAAGCGCGAGCAAATCTCGGATCTCGAGAACGAAGCCAACGCGGCGAAGACGAAACTCGAGGAGATTCTCCTCGGCATCCCGAACCTCCCGGCAAGCGACGTCCCCGTCGGAGACGACGAGTCCGGGAATCTCGAAATCAGGCGCTGGGGAGAGCCGCGAAAGTTCGATTTCGAACCGGCGCCGCATCACGAAATTCCTTCGGTCCGGACGGGAATGGATCTTGAAACCGCGGCAAGGATATCCGGCTCCAGATTTATGCTGCTATCCGGGGCCATCGCCAAATTGCACCGCGCGATAGCGCAATTCATGATCGATTTCCAAGTCGAGGAAAACGGCCTGACGGAAGTTTGGGTGCCGGTTCTCGTGCGCGAAGAATCGATGGTCGGGACCGGGCAGCTGCCGAAATTCGCGCAGGACTGCTATCGCACGGCCGAAGGCTACTGGCTGGTGCCGACGGCCGAGGTTCCCCTGACGAATATCGTCGGCGGAAGAATTGTCGAAGAAGGCTACTTGCCGCGGCGGTACTGCGCTCACACGCAGTGCTTCCGTTCCGAAGCCGGGGCGGCGGGCCGCGATACGGCGGGAATGCTGCGGCAGCACCAGTTCGAGAAAGTCGAAATGGTTTCCATAGCCAAGCCGAGCGAAAGCTCGGCTGAATTGGACAGAATGACCAGATGCGCGGAATCTGTCCTCGAGAGGCTGGAAATTCCCTACAGAACCGTTGTGCTTTGCACGGGCGACATGGGATTCAGCGCCGCGAAAACCCATGACGTGGAAGTATGGCTTCCGGGACAGGGCGCGTACCGGGAAATCAGCTCGGTATCGGTTTGCGGAGACTTCCAAGCGCGCAGGATGAACGCGCGCTTTCGACCCGCTTCCGGGGGACCGGTCGAATTCGTGCATACGCTCAACGGTTCGGGACTGGCGGTCGGGCGAACGCTGATCGCCGTGCTGGAGAACGGCCAGAAGGCCGACGGCGGCGTCGCGCTGCCGAAGGTCCTTGCCTCCTATCTCGGCGGAAAGACCGCCATCCTGCCGTCTGGCGAATTCGCATGAGTCCTCCCGAATTCCGCCGGCGGCGCCGAGGGGACCCATGGATTCCGGCTCCGTATTGCAATTCGCGCGTCGAGGAAGAATAGTCCGGGCATGCGAATCCTCGTAACGAACGACGACGGCGTCCACGCCCCCGGCCTAAGGGTCCTGCAGCGAATCGCCAGAGATCTAGCCGGCGAGAGCGGCGAAGTCTGGACGGTCGCGCCCGCGATTGAAAAATCCGGAACGTCCCACTGCATTTCGTTTATGAACCCGGTCATGATTTCCAGGATCGAGCCTCGCGTTTTCGCCGTCCACGGCACGCCCGCCGATTGCGTGCTCGCGGGCTTGTTCGACGTTTTGAAAGACAGCACTCCGGATCTAGTGCTGTCGGGAATCAACCGCGGCAACAACGCGGGTGAAAACGCCGTCTATTCGGGAACGGTAGGCGCCGCGCTGGAAGCGGTTCTTCACGGTTTCAAAGCCATCGCCCTCTCCCAGTATCTCGGCGCCGGGAATCAGCATCTCCAGGACCCGTTCGAAGCCGCCGAACGCCACGGGCTGGACATCGTGGCGGCGCTGATCGAAAACGGCGACTGGCGCGGCGGCGGCTACAGCCAGTTTTTCAATGTCAACTTCCCTCCCTGCCCTGCGGAGGCCGTCCGCGGAACTCGAATTACTCGCCAGGGCTACCGCGGGAACGGCGGCTTCAAGGTCCAGCCGCATATTTCGCCGAACAAAAGGAAATACCTGTACATTTCGGGAAGCAGCCAGGCGGCGGAACCGGAAGCCGGAACGGATTTCGGCGCCAATATGGACGGGTACATTTCCGTAACGCCCATGCGCGCCGACCTTACCGCGCACGATGCGCTTGACGCTCTGCGCAAAAGATTCGAAGCATGAACAGCGTCGAGGCAAGACAGAAGCTGGAGGTGGAAGTCCGCCGCAACGGCGTTACCTGCTCGCGGGTTCTGAAGGCCATGCGCGAAATCGACAGGCGCGACTTCGTGCCGGCGACCTTCGCTTCGCGAGCCTACCTGGACATCCCGCTGCCGATTCCATGCGGGCAAACGATTAGCCAGCCGACAATCGTCGGCATCATGACGCAGGCGCTGGACATAGACAGGAGCCACAGGGTTCTGGAAATCGGAACCGGATCCGGCTATCAAGCGGCCATTCTTTCGAAGCTCGCCAAGCGCGTCTTTACGCTGGAAAGGCATCCCCGCCTCCATGAGACCGCGCGTGAAATGATAATCGGTCGGCTCAAGCAGGAAAACGTAGCGCTTGCGCTGGCCGACGGCATGATGGGGCTTCCGGAGGCCGCGCCGTTCGACAGGATCATCGTTACGGCCGCCCACGACGATATTCCGGATTCACTTTTGAGCCAGCTGGCGGACGGGGGGATACTGGTCATGCCGGTGGAATCCGCGAACAACGAACAGCAATTGGTGAAGGCTGTGAAGACAGGCAAGGAAATCGAGTATACTGACTTGTGCGGCGTAAGATTCGTGCCCTTATTGGAAGGCATAGCGCAAGAATAGGCTTCAGGGTTCACGGAATGGTTTCTATTAGCAAGGATTGCCACGGAATCGCAGCAGCCGCGACCTGCCGCTTGGCGGTGGTCGCGCTGCTGTTCGGAATTTCGTCATGCGCCAACATGGATCTTCGGCGCGACAGGATTTCGTCTGGAGGGCTGTCCGAAACCCCCGAGGACAAGGCGGCGAGTTTTCCCGGAGCCGAGGGCGTCGCATCAGGCGATATCGGGCGATTCACTCTAGCCGCGAGCGGTGATACGATCACTTCGATCGCCGGGCGCTTCGGCATCGATGCCGGCGACCTGGCGCGCATGAATGGCAAGCATCCGCGCGAGCTGCTCCGGCAAGGGGAAGTCATCGTCCTTCCCGACGGCGCCGCGACGGCGGGCAAAGCCGATGGCGAACGCGGGAATTGGCCCGAACCGCAGAAAACCGAGCTGTTGCGATACCGGGTTCAGCGCGGCGATACCGCTTTTACAATTGCCCGAAGCTTCGGCACCTCGGCGCGCATTATCGCGGAATGGAACGATCTTGGACCGGGGTTCGAGGTTCGGGAGGGTCAACAACTGCAGATCCCGATCCCGCACGTATTGCGAGCGGGCAGCTATGCGGATGCCGGTCGAAACGGCGGGCAGCGCACGCAGCCGGGCGCCTTGGACGAATTGCCTAGTCAAGAGCCGGAAACCGAGCTGCCGCCGTCGCCTAGGCTGGACCAGTACAGGACCGAGGACGAGCCGGCATTGCTAATTCCGGTCAAAGGCGAAATCCTAACTCGATACACGGGGACCGGCGGCAGCGAGGGCATCGACATCGAGGCATTGCCGGGTACTTCGGTTCGCGCGGCGGACGACGGCACCGTGGCGCTGGTTACGAACGCGACCGATCAGACGGTCATTCTCTTGCTCAGGCACGAAGGCGACCTATATACTGTTTATTCGAATCTTGAACAAACTAGTCTTAAGCAAAACGACCGGGTTCTGCGCGGTCAGTCGGTGGGCAGGTCGGCAGGCGGCGACCCGCCATTCGTTCACTTCGAAGTTAGAATCGGAGCAAATAGCGTTGATCCTGAATCATACCTCTAGCGGATGCCGGAGCGCGGATGCCGCCCTCCCGCCAGGATCTTGCCTTCCCGGAGGATCGAAAACCCATGCGATGCCTGATGCCAGTGACGGATTGACAGGCGATGCGGCCATGTCCTCCAACGCGCCCAGTCGCGCCGGGTCGCATAGCCGAAACCGAGGTGGTCTAAATTGGCCGTACTAAGGAAAACTGTCGAGGTTTACGAGGGAAACAGGCGCCTCAAGGTTCTTCGCAAGCGAAAAATCATGAAGCTCCCGTGCAAAATCGCCGGCGCGCAATTCGATAAATATATCTACCCGCTGTATCAATATCGCTCCGGACAAGCCGCCATTGACATTCTCGACAAGGGCTACCACGAATTTGCTTGCGAAGATTGGAGTAGTGAACAGAAGCTAAGGTGCCAGGACGATACCGATTCGGTCGCGCCGAACTGGTCCATTGTTTCGCAAGAGGATAGTCGCTTTCTTTTTTTCGACGGTTCGGAGAAGCTCCTGCGCACCGCCGCGGACGAACTTTGGAAATACGGGCTTGTCGCGCCGACATTCAATCCGTTCGAAAAGCCGGATACGGACAATTTCCGCAACGATTGGTTTATTAGGCTGGATCCCGACCGAGCCCTGAACGAAGTCGAGCCCATAGTCGGAAAAGTCTTTTCTGAGAACAACGACGCGGCGCAATCGGAAACCGCCAATTCCGACGCGCTGCTGTCCCTTCTGCCGAAGCAATTGCAAGAGGAGCTGTCCCGCGCGGCTCTGGAAGACGGGTCGCCGCAGGCCATAGTGCTGTGGCTCAGCTCCCAGCTCGAGGCTGCCAGAAAGGACGTGGTATTTGAGCGCGCGGCGCGTTCCGAGGAAGTTCAGGCCCTAAGAGCTAAAGCGGAGCAGCTGGAAGCAAAATTGGAAGCCGCGCGCGAAGACAATGCGGCCATTAAGTTAAAGCACGAGACTGAAATCGAAATCATTCAAGGCGAAAAGGAACGCCTAATCAACAAGTTCGACAAGGAAGCGGCGGGAGCGATCCAGTCCTATGCGATCGAAAAGCAGCTATCGTCCCTCAAATCATCGATTAGCGCCCTGGACCAGAGGCTTGAAGACAAAGACAATTTGGCCGCGATCAACGAAGAGCTTTCAGCGCAAGTCGAATCGCTGTCGCTCGAGAACGAAGGGCTGGAAGCCAGGCTGAGAGAATTATCGGGAACGACCGCGCGATTCGCACCCGGACAGAAGCTTTCCAGCGCTCTTGCGGTGGAAGCGCTAAGGCAATTCGAAAATCTGGAGTTTCACTACGAAACGCCTGACATAATTCTTTCGAAATTCACGGATCCGGCTAATTTGTTCGAACTGCTGCGCCAGCTGGAGAGCGGGCAGGATGTTCCATCGCGCACCGTCTCCAACGCCAGGACCTGGCGCGAAGTGAACAAGCACATTCGCACTGGAAACACGAGCGGCAACGCCAATATGGGACGGATCTACTTGAAGAAGGAAAGCGACCGCAAGCTGTCCGTCGTCATCCATCACAAGCGGAATGAATCCGAGCAGTCGCGATTGATAAACAAGCTGCGAGACGCCAATTTCTTCCGGCCTCTGAAATTCTAATCGAGCCGCGCAGATTGGCCGAACGGTCGATGCGCAGCGGCCGCTCGCACTGGAGGAATCGATTATGGAAAATCAAAAATTCGCCCTGGTTACCGGGGCCGGGTCGGGCATCGGCCGCGCGGCCGCGCTTGCTCTGCGGGCCAGCGGGTTTCAGGTCGCCCTTGTCGGAAGGCGGCGCGAGATGCTTCGGAAAACCGCCGAGCTTTCCGGCGGCGCCGAATCGTTTCTCGTTTGCCCGGCGGACATAGCCGACGAGAGCTCGGTCGAAACCGTATTCGACACCGCGGTCGAGAAGTTCGGAAGGCTGGACCTCCTGTTCAACAATGCCGGAATCAGCGCTCCGGCGGTCGAAATGGACGAACTTGACGTCGCCGACTGGCGAAGATGCGTGGATGTCAACCTAACGGGTTCCTTTCTCTGCGCGCGCAAGGCATTCGGAATCATGAAGCGGCAATCGCCTAGGGGCGGACGCATTATAAACAACGGCTCGATATCGGCGACATCGCCTCGGCCCAAGAACGCGCCCTATACGGCCACGAAGCACGCGATCTCGGGACTGACCAAATGCATCGCCCTTGACGGGCGGCCGCACGACATTTGCTGCAGTCAAATCGACATTGGAAATGCGGGAACGCCTCTTACCCGGCAATTCGGCGAAGGCGTGGCGCAGGCGAATGGCAGCGTCGCTTCCGAACCGGTTTTCGACGTCAAGCACTGCGGCGATGCGATCGCCTACCTTGCCGGCCTGCCGTTGACGACAAACGTGCTTTTCATGACCATAATGGCATCGAAAATGCCGTTCGTCGGCAGGGGATGAGTAGTCTCCTAGGCAGCCGGCGCATGATTTGCCGGCGAGGCCGGTCGCGTGATCCGGACATTCGGCGCCGGCTTTAGAATTCTTGCCCGAATTAGGCGGAGACGCCCTGCTTGCCGGCCAGGTCCACGAAGAACTGCCACGCTACGCGCCCGGACCGGGCGCCGCGGGTTTGCTGCCACTCGATTGCCTGGGATAGTAGCGAGTCATCGTCGAACGCCACGCCGTATTCCGTGCAATACCGACGCACCATCTCGAGATAGTCGCTCTGGCTGCAGGGGTGGAAACCGAGCCAGAGGCCGAATCGGTCGGAAAGCGACACCTTTTCGTCAACCGCTTCCGAAGGGTTTATCGCAGTCGAACGCTCGTTTTCGATCATGTCCCGCGGCATAAGATGCCGCCTGTTCGACGTGGCGTAGAAAATAACGTTCGCCGGCCGCCCTTCAACGCCTCCGTCGAGCACGGCCTTCAGCGTCTTGTAGTGGGAATCGTCGTGAGAAAACGATAGATCGTCGCAAAAGAGTATGATCCGCTGGCTAGTCATATCGTGCAGATGCCGCAGGAGCGGGCCTATCGTCGGCAGGTCGTCTCGATGGATTTCAACCAGTTTCAGGCCGGGAAACTCTCTGGCCAGAACTCCGTGCACCGCCTTGACGAGAGACGATTTCCCCATGCCCCGCGCGCCCCAGAGCAAGGCGTTGTTGGCATGGTAACCGCGAGCGAAATTGTCGGTATTTGCGAGAAGCGTATCCCTCGCCCGGTCAATTCCCACCAGGAGCTCGATGTCGACGCGATTCACGTTGGTGACAGGATCCAGGCGGCGCGCGTCCCCTCTCCAGACGAAAGCGTCCGAACCGGCCAGGTCGGGGTCCGAACCCGGCTTCGGGCTCAGGCGCTCGAGAGAATTCGCGATTCGAGCCAAATAGCCTTCGACTCCGCTCATGACCCTTTTTCCGCGCCGCTTTCGTCTTCATCGTCGAAAATCAGGCCCTGTTTCCGCAATTCGCGATTGCGCTTTTTCTCGACGCGCCGAACGAGCCAGATCGAAATTTCGTAAAGCCCGTAAACCACCGTGAATAAAATGACCTGCGTTATGACATCGGGCGGCGTAACGACCGCGGCAAGCACGAGTATGCCCACGACCGCGTACTTTCGAACTTCCGACAGCCCTTTGGCCGAGACGAGCCCGGCCTTGCCCATTAGCGTGAGAAGCACAGGCAGCTGGAAGCACAGGCCGAATGCCAGGATGAATTTTATCGTCAGCGTCAGATACTCGGCGACCGATCCCTGGAAGGTGATCCCGGCTTGCGCCAAGGCATCATTCTCGGCGACGGCGTCCTCGCCGCCAAGCAGAGAGCCCTGCTGCTGAAATCCGAGAAAGAAATCGAATGCCAGCGGAATAACGATGTAGAACGCGAACGCCGCGCCGGCGAAGAACATCGCCGGCGATGCGATTATGAAGGGAAGAAAGGCGTTTTTTTCAGTCTTGTAGAGGCCCGGGGCGACAAAGCGCCACATTTGCAATGCGATATATGGGAAGGCGAGAATAAATCCGCCCATCAGGGAAATCCGTATGGCGACGAAGAAGCCTTCCTGCAGCTTGATTAGAATGAGACCGCATTCCTGGCCCCGGTCGACCAGCTCCGCGCAAATCGGCTGCGTGAGAAAATTGAAAATCGGATTCCATACCAAAAAGCAAAGGATCATTCCGATGAGAAAGGCCACAAGTGAGTGAATCAGACGGTTTCTAAGTTCCGCAAGATGTTCGACTAGAGGTGCGCGGGTGTCGTCAATTTCATCCTTGCTCATGAATCGGACTCGGCTCTCCGGGATTCTTCGTCCGATTTGGCAACTGGTTCGTCGTAGCTCGAGGTGCCCGACAAGGCCATGTCGTACGCGTCCGCGTCCGCCGAATCGTCCATCGCGCCGCTAGGCGGCTGCTGGGAGGCGGTGGCTTGCCTTTCCGCTGGATCTTCCTCCGGCGCAACGGATGCCGCGGATTCTTTCCCGCCGGCTCCCCGGCTCTCGGACTTCGCGTCGCCGGTCTTTTTTTCCTCGGTGTCCGCGTTCCTTTCCCGAGAAATCGAGTTCTCGGGGGCTGGCTTCATTTTCTTCGACGAATTATCCCCGGTCATCAAGTCGTCCTGGAATTCCTTGGCAGCCGACCTGACGGCATCAAGCCCAAACTTTTTGGGCGAAGCCGCGGCTTTAATTTCCTTGGAGATGTCCTTGACCCCGCTCTCGTCGGCAGCCTGATTCATCGCCCGCTGAAATTCCCGGGCCATGCCTCTCATTTTTCCCGTAAATCGACCGAGCGTCCGAAACATTCCCGGAAGGTCTTTCGGACCGACAACGATAAGAGCGACGATGCCGATAATTAGGAGTTCGCTCCAACCAATATCAAACATGGCCGCAGGTCGTCCCGGTTCAAGTTTCCTTGGTTTCGTTTTTCGGAGTTACGTCTCTTGCTTCGTCGGCGGCGGCGGCCTCGAGTTCGGCCTTGCCATCAGTAACGCCTTTCTTGAATGCAGTGATGCCCTTGCCGACTTCTCCCATAATCGCCGAGATTTTGCCTCGGCCGAAAAGTACGATCACGACAACCGCAATGAGCAGAAGACCCGGCAAGCCTATATTGTTGAGCATAGCGTATCCCTTCCTTCTGGCAGGCGGCAATTCTTGCCTGCCCGTTCACTCCCAGCATTATATAGCAACGTTTCTTGAAGAATTTAATACCTCATGCGCATATAGAGCAATCAAAATTCTCGCGATGCCATTGCGCCTTGTCCGGCAGCGCCGAATTTAGTCATTTCCCGGCGATTGGCGAGCGGCGCGCCGCAATCGATCGGCCTCCCTGCTCAGGCTAGTTCGCCGAATTGAAAAACGGGTACGCCGACGAAAGCGGGTCGTGAACACGGCCATGTCCGGTACGTGGAAAAACATAGCATCGGTCGCGACGCATGCTTAACCAGAAAGGCGTCCCTTTCCGGGGCATGAATACGGCCGGAACCGCCGCTTTTAGCACCGACCGGTCAAAATCCATCCTGAGTTCCACTAAACTTGAATCGCCGATAAATCGAACGCGTTCGACGATTCCGCGGGCCGGCACGCCGTCTTGGGGAGTAGGATTCGGTCCGGACCCGTTGCGGTCGAAGTCTATTCGGAAGTGCTGAGGGCGAATGATTATCTCGACTTCCGTTCCGTCCGTATACCCGGGCGCAAAAAACTGGCCGAAAGGCGTTTGAACGAGAGAATTGTTGACTTTGCCGTGAATGAGGTTGATCTCGGAAAAGAAGGATGCAGCCTCGCGGTCGACGGGATTATTGTACATCGCGTACGGCCCGCCTCTTTGAATAATTCTGCCGTCTCTCATCAGCAGAATTTCGTCGCCCATGCGCATGGCTTCCTGCGGTTCGTGCGTAACGAGGAGCACCGCGGTCTTCTCTTCCTTTAAGACCGCGATCGTCTCGTCGCGTATGCCGTCTCTCAGTCGGTGGTCGAGGCTTGAGAACGGTTCGTCCATAAGCAGGATTCCCGGCCTCGGCGCCAGTGCGCGCGCCAGAGCCGCTCGCTGCTGCTCGCCGCCCGAGAGCTCGTGCGGGTATTTGCCGCGGAAGCTCTCCATGGCGACTTTTGAAAGCAGTTCGGAAACTCTCGCCGCGCTCTCTCGGCGGCTTCCCTTCAATCCGAATGCAACGTTGTCCCCGACGGTTAGAAACGGGAACAAAGCGAAGTCCTGGAACATCATGCCTACCGACCTGTTTTCGGGCGGCGTGTGAATCCTGTCGTCGGAAACCGGCACCCCGCCGATCGCGACCAAGCCCGAATCCTGCCGGTCCAGTCCGGCGATTATACGCAGAGTCGTGGATTTTCCGCATCCGGATGGTCCAAGAAGACATGAAATCTGGCCGGCCGAAACAGTAATCGACACATCGGAGACAATTTCCCGGCCGCCTAGTCTGCGGGTTACGGAATGTACTGTTAGCCTAGGCGCCGAACCTGCGTCGCTATTCATGCCGCCATTCCAAACTCGGCCGTTCAAGTAGACCGGCTCGATAGCAAGATAGCTTCGGCGCGGCAAGCCGGACGGCGCCGCGGCGCCGGCAGGGGTCGAGAATTCCGGCTATTTGCCGCCGCGCAAATGGCCGCGCCGGAGATAATTCGGTAGGCAGCACGATTGTTTCGCCGATTGCCGCACGGTCGCTCGCGGCCGCATGCCGATTCTCAATTTCGAGATCCCGTCCAAATCAAACGCCGCAGCCTGAAACGAACAGGGGGAATTCAACCGAGTTCAGCGTGCGCGAGCCGACGCTAGATTGTCGCGTTCGTCGCTCCGCCGTCCAAAAGGAGATTTTGCCCCACAATGAATCCGGCGTAGCGGGAGCAGAGAAATGCACAGGCGGCTCCGAAGTCGCCCGCGGTTCCGTAGCGCCTCGCCGGAATCGTATCCTGCCTGCGTTTTCGAACATCGTCCTCCGTCAGCCCCTCGGCGTTCGCGGCCGTCCGATCCAGCATCGTTGCGCGGTCCGTCGAATGAATACCCGGCAGCAAATTGTTGATCGCAACCCCGTGCTGAGCGACCTGGCGCGATGTTCCGGCAACGTACCCGGTCAGGCCCGCCCGAGCGCTGTTGGACAGTCCCAGCACCGGAATCGGAGCCTTGACCGACTGCGATGTAATATTCACGACACGTCCCCATCGCCGCTCGATCATGCCGGGCAGCACGGCTTTGATAAGAGCGATTGGCGCAAGCATGTTGGCGTCGAGCGCGCGGATGAAATCCTCTCTGTCCCAGTCGCTCCAAAGTCCTGGCGGCGGCCCGCCCGCATTGTTGATCAATATATCCGGATCCGGGCATGCTTCGAGCAGCGCCTCTCGGCCGGCTTCCTGAGATACGTCTGCCTGCACCTCGACGACTTCGACTCCCGTCCTGTCGCGAATTTCCCTTGCCGTAGCTGCAAGGATTTCGCCGTTTCTTCCGTTTACGACAAGGTTGACTCCCGCTTCGGCGAGCGCTTCCGCGCATCCGCGACCGAGTCCCTTGGAAGACGCGCAGACGATCGCCCGTTTTCCGGAAATGCCTAGATCCATCTCGCTGCTTCTCCTGTTATCTAGCGATGAGCGCCTCTGAAAGATCATCGAGGGCGCCGAGTCAATACCAGAAAACCAACAAGGGCGCGAATCAACTCGCGATGAAAATTTTCTTGCGAATAGTCGGAATTCCGAAGTGAATCGGCACGGTTCGCGCCAGGAGGAGCCTTTTTTGGCTCATCGGAAAGTAAAAAGCTCCAGGCATTCGGAATTTTCGCGACTGCCCCTTCCGCATGACAAGGGGAGTCAGGACTTCTCCGCCTTGTTAAAATCGGGATGGCTTAAGCGCGTGCGGGGAGCTATCTTGTCGTCAGATTGAATTTGCGCCCCATTGATAGGCGGAAGGATCGGACAATAGACTAGAATTGCGAACGGACCGATTGGACGGGCGGCGGGCCATATATACCGCGAAAATGTCGCCAAAACGGTTTCGGAATAATTTCCGGCTCTTGGCAATTCGCGACGATCCTCTCGATTCGGTACTGCCGCCAAGCGGCTATGCCGACGAGCGCGTGCGGCCTCGATGACAGCATCCGGCGCCTATCAATGCAACATACTTAACTCATTCATATTTCCTTTCCTTTTCATTTTCCTTTTTCTTAGGGCTTGCACTGTATTGACGCCGTTCCAGAGGATTTTCAGTCCCTTCCAGAGCTTCTGGGTGCCCGGAAGCGGCTGGCGCTTCGAGGTGTGGAATCCCGCAAGCCCGGCCGCGAGGACAACGAAGGTCCGGATATCCATGTCCGGCGGCCCGCGCGGGACCTTGAAGCCGCGATCCTCGGCGAGGAGGCAGACCATGTCGATGTCGTCCCAAGCGACGTGGAGCCGCGCCGGGTCGTCCGGCCTTTCCCGGGCGAGCAGGGCGAGGTCCCAGACCCGGAAGGCGGTGATCGCGTCGAAGGCGAGGCACTTCTTCAAGTCGTCGGCGTGGTCGAGGCGACGGTCCTTGAT
>MPMP01000151.1 GCA_002238565.1 Albidovulum sp. bin36 | reverse complement strand
CAGCGCTCGCAGACAACCGTCCGCATCCCGCAGCGAGCGCAGCGAAACATCCGACCCTGCAAGTGCGTGCAAATACCGGCCTCCGGCGAACGGGCTGGCTCCCGACGCGGCGGCCTGATAGAAGGAACCAGGCACTTGTCACTTCGACATGCCGCCGGGATGCGGCGCCGGACTGTTCCCAAAACAATGGCCGGCGCCGCATCGTTCGAAACTGGTCCATACTTGCCGGAAGAACAGGCGGAATGCACCCCTCGACGCTTCCCGCGGCCGCAGCCGATCCGCCTCCGCGGGACCGGGAAGCAGAGCTACCCCAACTCGTCTACTTGGAAAGAAAAACGGCGCAGTATCTGAAACGCGTCCCATTGATCAAATAGCCGCACTTATTGATGAGTATCAACAGTCAGGCGGGCTGCGCCGCGCCGGCCTTTGGGACTTTCGGCTTTTTGCCGCTCGGCGCCGCTTTCGCTGTCAAGTCGATCAACGCTCTCGAGCCGCGCAACCGATCGGTACAGGAGTCTCTACCAGGCGCCATCGTCGATTCATGCGGCTTTGATCTCCTGGAATTGGTGGCCAACCCGCTGCCGGTCCTAGTTATCGCCGAAATTGCGGGAGACCCGGTAGCTCTACTTCTCAAGCACCGGGTTCCGCAAACCAGAAATACGGAAATCCCGATTTCCATCTTCGGCGCCACTTGCCGCCAGATATCCAGCATGAAACTCTAATCGATTCATCCTGCTCGCTGCGGAATTCGGACGAGTTCTACGCACGAGAAAGGAAATCTTTTAGCAGCGCGGCTTACCTTGCCAAGTCCACACGCTTTTCCGGATTCAGAAACGTTTCCTTGTCGTATCGAAGCTAAGCTCGGTCGATCCTTATTGACGGCACGTGGCATGAGCAACCACATTAAATTAATCAATTGGCGGTTCCTGCGTTTACGGTATCTGGGGAACGACGGCACGATTGCGCAGTCCGCGCGGCGCGCGCTCCGGACAACTGTTCACGGCATCGTACAGGGCATCGACGGCAGTCGGACAACACGAATCGTCACCGCTGGATCGAACGCTGACGCCCGGTCGCAAGGAGGAGCCGACGGCGGGAGTCATCGACAGCCGGAGTTTGAAAACCACCGAGTCCGGCGGCCCGCGAGGCTACGACGCCGGCAAGAAGGTCAACGGCCGCAAGCGCCACTTCGCAGTCGATGTCGAGGACGTGCCGCTCGTCTTGAAGGTTCACCCGACCGACATTCAGGATCGCGACTGCGCGGTCGGCGTTCTCAACAAGCTGAAGGAGCTTCATTCGATGGTGGAGCTGGCTTGGGCGGATTCGGGATATGGCGGCGAGAAGCTGCGGAACGGCCTGAACGCGGCGCAGTGTTCGAAAGTGATTGAGATCGTCAAGAAGGCGGCAGAGGGATTCGAGCTCCTTACTCGGCACTGGGATGTCGAGCGGACTATTGCGTGGTCGAATCGACGCCTTCGCCTGTCGAAGGAATTCGAATGGACGATTGGAAGCGCGCTCGCCCGGCTTCGACTTCGGGGCATCCGGCTGCTGCTTCGATGTCTCGGCCGGATGCAACAGATACCATAAATCTGCATATGAAATAGGAGCGTGCGGCCTTGCGATCAGGACGCTGAAGCCAACGGCCAGCATTGTTTTGGAATTGCCGGGGCGTCGATATCTCGTATTTGAAGCTTGCAACCACTCGCCGATTGTCTCGCAGTCGCGCCGGGCGTTTTTGATTTTCCGGCTTGTCAATGACGCTATATATAGTGAATAAAGGCAACAAGAATTTTGTATTTCCTACATAAGGTATATTGATTCAGGTTATAAGTGTCAGGCCTCGGTCAGTAGGGGACGGCCGGATAGCACCCGGCCAACCGCGCGCGTAGGATGACGAGGCCGACTACCACGTCCAGAGTTGGAGTTGGTACGCCGGATTGACGCGCGAAATCTTGGACGATCCGGAGAAT
The DNA here is from genome assembly GCA_002238565.1 of Albidovulum sp. bin36. Lineage (GTDB taxonomy): Bacteria > Pseudomonadota > Alphaproteobacteria > Rhodobacterales > Rhodobacteraceae > JAPPFL01. The sequence continues at coordinate 7,000 of MPMP01000151.1, read as the reverse complement.
ATTGTCGATCTCCACGGGTCTTCCCAAATCAATATCTTGGCTCATGGAGGGCTTTTGGCGTGCGCCCGACCCAGAAGAGAATACATTAGGGGCATCGTCGGCGAGGCCGTCGAACCCGTGTGAACGCGCTACGGCTGCGCCCTCCAAAAAGAGTGCGCGAGCTACGAGTTTCGCGTCGGGATCGTTTACGACATCATACGCCATTCCGCCGGTCAGCACGGATGCCGGGGCGGAGGACAGGTTGCGCAGCAATTTGCGCCACATTGCGCGTCGAAAATCCTCCTCAAGCTCGAACTGGGTTTCAGGAGCGGAGAGGACGGGCAGCATCGGTCTTATCCGGCTTGCGCCGGCCGGAGTTGCTGCGCCGATTATGAAACGGTTGCAGGGAGAGCGATTCTGCACGAGGCCAGGCTCGACCACTTGGTTGGTGGAATGGATGACCATCCCGATTGCTTGATCCGGAGAAACGAATGTGGCGATAACGCCTTCCGGGTCCAGTCGGCGCGAGTTGGGAACGATACCGTTGATGTTTTGGCCTAGGCTGTACCACCAAAAAACACCATTCATTGCCGTGATGACCGGTGTTCCGTCCTGAAGGAGGGCTTCAACCTGAGTGAGCAGGCCCGGGAGAGCGGGAGCTTTTACAGCCGTTACCACCAAATCCTGTGGCCCGAATGCGGAGGGGTCGTCGGTTGCAACGACTGGGCAACTCACTATCTGTCCGTCATGCCTGCGAATTCGTAGGCCATGCTTCTTGATGGCGGCCAGATGCGCTCCACGTGCAAGGACGCTAACTTTATGGCCATTGCCGTAAAAGACGCTCGCCAGAAAACCCCCGACCGCGCCGGCGCCTAGAATCAGGATTCGCATGTTTAGTTAAGGCCAGACGATGAATCGGTGGCAAATAAACTTTTTTTTGACATTAGGCATCCAGTCGCTATTGTTTGTTTGTTGGTTCGCTTAATTTTTTCCCGTAGTTAAAAGTCACAATCTTATTTCCACTTTCTGCATTTGGCGTGTCCGACGGAAGGCAGGGACAAGCCACGGTTCGGCGTTCGCTGACGGGTGCCTCCACGCAAATTACATCTGGGAGGATGAAATGTTCAAGAAGTATCTATGCAAGCCAATGGTAACGGGGCTGATGGCGATTGGCGCCACCGGCGCGGTCGCCGCGCAGGCACAGACCATCAAGTTGGTCATGAGTCCGCCGGCGGTGGAAACGAACCGCTACTGGAACACCCCGGGCGATTTCGCCCTAGGCCCATCCATGCAGGGTCTCGTTGGCCACGACGCCGTTTCAGGCAGTTATGACAATAGCGGTTTGGCCGATAGCTGGACTCATAGTGAAGATTTCAAGGAATGGACCTTCAAACTTAAGCCCGAAGCCCAGTTCCACTTCGGATGGGGTCCGGTTACTGCCGCCGATGTCGTGCACAGCCTCGCATTGCACACGGGCCCGGACACGACGTTGAACGGGATTAGCCAATTGGAAGGCGCTGTCGCCGAGGCGATAGACGACCATACAGTCACGTTCACATTGCCCGCTCCGCAAGTCGATTTTCTGTTTGTGCACGGCGGTCGCGGGTCTCTGGTAGTCTATTCCAAGGCCCAATTCGATGCGGAAGGGCTCGAAGGCTACGATGCCATGCCAGCAGGCACCGCAAATCTTCAATACGTGGAACGAAACGTCGGCCAAGGCCTGAACTTTGAAAAGGTAGTGGACCATTGGTCCGGAGAAGACGCAAATATTGATAGGCTTGAATTGATATTCGTATCGGAGGCCGCGACGACGCTCGCGAAACTTCTGGCCAAAGAAGTGGATATAGTGATCCTCCCGCGCGAGCTTCAGGGCGAAGCGCTGGACGCAGGCTTTGAGGCGATCCCGTCAACAAACGCATCAAATCAGACGACTATGCTGTTCAACGGCTCGTTCCTGTTGCCGGGCTATGAGGGGCTGGATGAAACGCTACCCTGGCTAGACATCCGAATTCGCGAGGCGATCAACCGATCGATCGACCGTGTGACCATGATAGACGTGCTCTACGACGGTCGCGCAGAGATCCTTCCTGTCTTTGGTATGGATCCGCGTCACGAGGGTTATGTCCCCGAGCTAGCCGAACGATTCGAAGCCGAATACGGGTACGATATGGACAAGGTGAAGGCTCTAATGGACGATGCCGACTACCCGGACAGCTTCTCGAATCCGGTGATCCCGATCCTGTCGTCCACGCTGGCCGGCAACCCGGAATTCCCTGCCATGGCAGAACTAATGCAGGTATTCCTGGACGAGGCGGGATTCCAAACGGAGATCGTAGAAATGGACTGGGCCAACCTTGGCGCCCTGCGCACGGCTCGCGAAGCCAAGTTTTTCCATCCCATGCGCAACCTGCCGGTTAAACCCAGTGCCGTGGGCATCAGAAACTACTATTCGGCAGCAGGAGCTCCGCGCAACAACTACGAGGATGAGGTTATCGAAGGGTTGATGACCAAATACATGGCCTCAATCGACCCTGCAGAACGAGAAGAACTTGCAGGCGGCATCTTCACTCGCGTGTTTGAGCAATATGCCGTGGCGCCGCTAGCCAGCATCTCGGCCGAGGTAATTGTGAATCCGGAAACGGTAGGCGGATGGGTCTTCCCGGGCACCACATCGGTAGGCATCAGCCATTTCGGATCAATAGTTCCAGCGGAATAGTCCGCACATGACGTATAGTCCGGGGCCTTGCCGGCCCCGGCGCCCCAACTCCAAACGGCCCTGGAATCGACTGCATGCTTCGGTTTGTCTTGACGCGGCTGTCGCAGATGCTTGTTTCGCTGCTCGTGATCACGTTCATCGTTTTCAGCTTGAGTCACTTGACCGGCAGCCCGATCGACTCGCTTCTGCCGGATGACGCGACTCCGCAGCAGATCGCATCGCTGACCGAGCATCTCGGTCTGGATCGGCCCTATTATGTTCAATATCTGACATTCCTTCAGAATGCCGCTGTCGGCGATTTCGGCGACTCGACCAAATGGAAGGGCAGCACTGCTGCCGAAGTCGTGCTGGAGCGCCTTCCGGCAACTCTGCAGCTTGGTGGATTGGCAGTTCTGATCAGCGTGGTTGCGGCCATCCCCATGGGCGTCATGAGCGCTGTGCGGAGAGGGTCAATTTTCGACCGAATGGCTGGTGTCGTTGCGCTTCTTGGGCAATCACTGCCCGCGTTCTGGCTGGGAATCGTGCTAATGTGGATTTTCGCGGTGATACTGGGCTGGTTTCCGACCTCGGGCTACGGCGGGCTGACCTACATGATCCTTCCTGCGGTCGGGATGGCATGGTTCCAGATTGCGGCCCTCACGCGCTTAACTCGCTCGGCAATGCTGGAAGTTCTTGATACCGAATATGTCAAATTGGCGCGCATCAAGGGCGTGAATGAACGCCAAGTGATCTGGAAGCACGCCTTCCGTAACGCGGCGATCGTGCCTATCACCTATTTCGGCGTCCTTGCCGGGTCGCTGCTAACCGGATCGGTTGTTATGGAAACCGTATTTGCCTGGCCCGGCACAGGCCTATTGGCGATCGATGCCATTCGCGGCCGCGATTTTCCCGTCGTCCAGTCAGTCGTGCTGTTCTTCGCGGTCTTCTACTTGCTGGCGAACTTTCTAGTCGATGTACTTTACGCGATTATCGACCCTCGTATCCGCTACGGCTGACGGTGTCAAAATCAATGGCGCGAAAACTGAAGTTCCTAGAGCATTTGCCGTTTCTTCCCATCGCGGTCTTGATGATCGTGCTTATCGTTCCCGCGTTTTTTGCAGATATGATTGCGCCGCATGACCCCTACAAGGCCTACTTGCGCAATCGTATGGAGCCTCCGCTGTTCTTTGGCGGCACGACAGAATTCATCCTTGGTACCGATCGGCTAGGCCGAGATATTCTCAGTCGCATTATGCATGGCGCGCGCTACGCCTTGATCATTTCTCTGGCGGGGATCGTTCTTGGAGCAATTGTTGGAACCTTGCTTGGCTTGATCGCCGGCTACATGCGCGGCCATATCGAAGCGCTTATCATGCGTGTCGTCGATATCACGTTTGCGCTTCCCAGCATCCTGCTAGCATTGGCGCTTGCCTCCGTGTCCGGTCCAAGTTTTGAATTGGTGATCTTTGTCGTGATCTTCGTAATCTGGGGATTTTTCGCCCGCCAAGTACGAGCCGAAACGCTGATTCTGCGTGAACTCGATTTCGTCGCCCGCGCGCGCGTTGCAGGCGCATCAGACTTCCGGATCTTGTACAGGTACATCCTGCCCAACATCGTCAACACCATTGTTGTGCTGGCCACGCTGCAGATAGGAGTCGTGATCGTGCTAGAAGCAACCCTCAGCTTCCTTGGCATTGGCATTCCACGACCTGTCCCTGCCTGGGGACTGCTGGTTGCGGACGGTCGACAATTGATCGTGTCGAGCTGGTGGATTTCATTCTTCCCGGGCATGGCGATTTTGCTGACGGTTCTTTCTGTCAACATGCTGGGCGACAGTATGCGTGACTGGCTTGACCCAAAACTAAGAAGGGTGTGAGCCTTGGCCGAGCCGGTTCTTCAGGTCAAAAACCTTCGTACGATGCTGGACCTCCCCGGCGGGCCCGTTCCTGTTGTAGACGATGTCAGTTTCGACGTCGGCGTCGGCGAGACGCTGGGCATCGTCGGCGAATCCGGCAGCGGCAAATCCATGACTGCGCTTTCGATCATGCAGGTTTTGCCCAAGCCAATCGGGCGGATAGATAGCGGGCACATCCTGCTGGAAGGAATTGACCTTGTCGGCATTTCCGAACAGAAGATCCGCCAGATACGCGGGCGGGAGATAGGTATGATCCTGCAAGATCCCCACACCTCGCTCAATCCAGTTTTTAATGTAGGCAATCAAGTGACCGAGGCGCTGCAAATTGACAATCCCGGCACGCCTCACAAGACTCTGCTCGCCCGCGCTGTAGACACACTAAAGAAGGTGAATGTGGCGGATGCCGAGCGCCGCATCCATGCCTATCCACATCAGCTGAGTGGCGGGATGAAGCAGCGCGTGGTGGGTGCCATTGCCATAGCCGGCGCGCCCAAGATCATCATTGCGGACGAACCGACCACGGCGTTGGACGTGACTATTCAGCTTCAGTACCTGCAATTGCTGCGCGAAATTCAGGACGAGACCGGCACGGCGATCATCTTCATTACACATGATTTGGGAATCGTCGCGAACCTGTGCCACCGGCTGGTAGTGATGTATGCGGGCAAGATCGTGGAATCAGGCACCGTCGCGGATGTCTTTGGCGCGCCCTCGCATCCATATACGGAGGCATTGTTGAAGTCTGTTCCCAGTGTCGATCGGAAGTTGGACCGGCTTTATGCTATCGACGGCCAACCTCCTGCCCTGGTTACGAATCGGGCGGGATGCAGTTTCGCGCCGCGCTGCCCCTATGTCCTTGACATATGCCGAATTCAGGAACCGCTGGAATCCCGTGGGCCAAGCGGCGGCGCATCGCACTGCGCAAGCTGCTGGAACATTGAAAGAACGACATGACGACTCCGCCGATTCTGGAGGTGTCCGAGCTGACCAAGCACTTTGCGATCCCGTACGGATTGCTTGGGCGGAAAGAGCATATCGTTCGCGCGGTTGATCGGGTGAGCTTTACGCTCGAGTACGGTGAGACCTTGGCCCTAGTCGGCGAATCCGGATGCGGCAAGACCACCTTGGCAAGGATGCTGCTAAAGCTGCTGACGCCGACATCGGGCACCGTGAAGATCGAGGGCAAGGACGTCGGCACCATGTCAAAGGCCGAGATGAAGCAATTTCGAACCAGCGTGCAGGCGGTTTTTCAAGATCCTTGGGCATCGCTTAGCCCCCGGATGCGCGTATTTGACATTGTCGCCGAAACGCTCGTTATCAATGACAATCTGACAAAAGGCGAATTGACCCGACGGGTAGACGAGGCCCTGATTGCTGTTGGCCTGCGTCCCGATCAGGCAAAGAACTTTCCCCACGAATTTTCCGGCGGCCAGCGCCAGCGGATCGCCATTGCCAGCGCAATCATTGCCAAGCCCAAACTGATCATTCTGGACGAACCCGTTTCGGCACTGGATGTGTCGATCCGATCGCAGATCATGAACCTATTTAGAGATTTGCAGGATGCCGTCGGATGCAGCTACGTCATCGTTGCTCATGACCTTGGAACTACCCGCTTCATGGCTGACCGGATTGCGGTGATGTACCTTGGCAAGCTGGCTGAAATAGGTCCGACCGACGACATGTTCGATGCGCCGGGCCATCCCTATACCCAAGCACTGCTGTCAGCGGCCCTGCCGGTGCGAGTCGGAATAGCGCATGAGGCTGTCGTTTTGCGCGGCGAGGTCCCTTCGCCGGTCAACCCGCCCTCGGGATGCCCCTTCCACCCAAGATGTCAGAGCTTCCTCGGTGAAATTTGCAAGTCGGCCCCCCCTATTCCAAGGGAGCTCGGATCCCAAAGTCACATCATGAGTTGCCATATCGAACACTAGGCGTTCGGACTTGTTCGCCGTCAGCGGCCGCAGCCTGCCCATCACACATAGCTTTTTTCTCGACACTTACGGGATTCGGTTTTCTAATTTCGGTGTGTGGAAGTGCCGGCGCCGATTCAATGCCCCTAGATATACCCGAAAATTTCTCTCGGCTGGAGGGCATTCCGGCGACCGGGCCTTTCCGAGCTAGCCGAGGGTCTCGCGGTCACTTCACGCCGCACGTTTTTGACTTTCTGGCTTGGCAATGGCGCTATATATAGATACAAATATCGAAAATTCTAGTTTTACCCACATAAGGACATTCACTCAGCTTCGAAGAACGCGACCTGAAACGCGCCCATTTACACAAAATATTGGTAACTGCTCAGGCCCCGCTGTCGTAGATTATTCGTTAATTTCGCAGCGCTTCACGCTTTTCTTGGGTGCGGTCTGTGCCTGATGCAGCGCGATCATTGCGGCGGCATCTCCGGCGAGCGCGATCTG
>MPMP01000150.1 GCA_002238565.1 Albidovulum sp. bin36 | reverse complement strand
AGGAGCTGATCGACTTGATCTCGGAAGACGCCGACGAGCTGGGATGCCTGGAGTTCGTCAAGGGCATCCGCAGAATCGTTAAAGAGGGCAATTCCGCCGAGCGGCAGCGCGAGCTGTACATTCGCGAATTGCAGTCGGGAGCGGACAAGCCAACGGCGCAGGCGAAGGTCGTAGACCACCTGATCGGCGAATTCCTACCGTCCTGAATTAGACGCGATTAAATTTCCCGCCTCTCGTCCGCGATCTCCGCCCGCCGGCGGCGGACGACGGAGTCGTCGAATCCGCGACGGCAGTCGGACGAATGGACACTCGTCCCGGCACTATGAACACCTGCGCCAAGCTCGGAATCCCGTTCCGGGACTATCTCGCCAGCCGCCTCGCCGTCGCCGGAACGCCGGTTGCGCCGAGGCTTGCCGACTTGATCGGGACTCGCGCCGCTGTCCGACGCTTCCGCCCGGGAAATCGGTGATCCAATCCTCGCAGTATCCCGGCAATTTGCCCCTAGTACTAATTCTTGCGCAATTCACTCAACGTTTGTTTCTTAAAGGGGCGGCAACCTACTTTCAGCGTCTTTCTCCCTGATAGGGTTACTGGCGCAAAATTGAGCAAAAGGTTGGAATCAAGCATCGCGGATTATCCTCCGATTTTAAACAAAACGGTATTGCATGCGCCGGTTCCTGGTCAATGCAGAAGACTTCCAATTTAACTGGTTGCAATTAAGAGAATTTGGCAAGCGCGGCCAATTCGACTTTTACTATTGAAACAATGGATACCGGATTGATTGTCTACCAACAGCCGGAAGCTGCTCTTTGGCTCTTCGGAAAGTAATTTGCAATTTACTGGGGAGGACTCTATATATTTTGGAATTAGCCAATGGGAATCTTCAATCATGTCGCAGCAGGAATTCAAGCGTGAGCCGGGCCTGCTCGATAAAGAATATTGGGACGAGGATCTCGGGCCGGATTCAAGACGCATTTTAACAAAATTTGTTTACGTTTGCATGGCCGTAACAGTCATAGTTATTGTACACTTCTTTTACTTGCTATTGTTTTGACCACTAGTCGCATGCCTTAGCGGCATGAAGCCATTCACGGCCAGGCCAATGACAAGCCCCATGTACAAGTAGCCGCACAACGCCTGTGATGCGGCAAGGAGGCGTCCGTCCGGCGTTGGCTGAAAGTCGCCGTATCCGAGCGTAGAGAAGGTCACGGTGCTGAAGTAGAGACCGTCCCGGAATGAAATTTCGGAGCCGTATTCGGTGGTATCGATTAGGCCAATCGAAACATGCAGGACAGCGAAACAGGTAATGTTGATCGCTGCTGAAGTCACGACAACTGAAATTGCTTGCGTACGCGTGAGAAATGCGGTCGACGCTTTGGAAATTGGAAATAGACCAAGTACTGTACCCGAAAAAAGCATGAATTGAAAAATGGAGGCCGAATTGGCAAACTCCAGTACAAACTGCTGCATTGCCGTGGATGCCAATGCTAAAACACACAGGCACGCATAGACATACCAGAAATATCTGCGATCCGACAATTTGGGAATCTTCATGTCAATCCCGATTCAGACTAGGCGGTGCCAAACCCATGTCCTAAGGATCGACTTGTAGAGCGTATAAACTAACTGAATCGAATTTCCAAGTCTGCTTTTCCGCTTTCGATTTCCGCCTAGCCGTCCGGATTCATGGTCGGGCCGTCGCATTTGGCGGCGACAATCTCCGGAATGCCGGTTCACTTCAAAGAACAGCGAAAGCTCCGATTAGTCTCCCTTGTTCCGCGGGCGAGCGGGACGCGCATCGGCGGGCTGAGCTTGAAGCAAAGTAGTCCAGGAACCGTCGTCTGCTTTCGATCCGGATCTAGAACGTCCGGACGATCCGGGAGCGGGACTTCCCCTGCGAACAAGACCTCGAGGGCATGCCCGACCGATCGGCGAAGCGCGCGGACGAGAGGCGGGAAGTTTTCTTGAACTCGGAACCGAGGCCGCCTGGCATCGCATCCCGAGCCACTCATTGTACATGCGGCGCGAATTCAAAATGCCGAGATTGATTTTTTCCGGATTCAATTTCGCCGCTGCCGGAGCAATCGGCTCGGGTCGTCAGGCGGCGATCCGGGATTATTCCTGCGATTTCGCTTCCGATATCATGGGGAGCAGCCTAGTGCGCAGAATTTGACTATCCGGATCGATTGCCAGGGCGAATTCAAGCACCTGCTCGGCAGCTACGACTTCTCCCAGCGACAGGTGCGCTATGCCGAGATTGTTCAAGAATCCGATTTTGCCCGGGTATGCTTCCAAAGACTTGCGGAAGTGCGCGACCGCATCGTCGTATCTCTCCGATTCCATGAGCACGACGCCAAGGTTGTTCATCGCGTCGGAATTTGTCGGATTTAGCTCCAATGTTCGGTTGTACCATGCGATGGCCTCGTCGAACCGCGATGTCCGCGCCAAGGCGTTGGCATAGTTGAAATTGATTGCTTCGAGGTCGGGTGCGTTCACGAGAATGGAGCCGTAGAATGCGATATTGTCGCGGTAAATCCCGATCTTCTGCCAGGTCAGCGTTCCCATGACGACGCAAATGGCCAATGCCGCCGCAATATTCGCGAGCTTTTCGTACAATGGAAGATTTGAAAGCCAGACAGCCGCAGCGCCGACGGATGCGGCCATGATTCCGATTCCTGCCAGATACTGGAATCTATCCGCAACGAAGGAATACTTCATAAAGCCGTAGTCGATAAAGCCGAGCGTCGGCGACAGAGTAACCGTGAAAAACAGAACTCCCGCCAAAGGCCCCCGTCCGATCCTGCTTCGAAAATGCCAAAGGGCGAACAGCAGGGCGAGTCCTCCGAAGAGAGCCAGCCACGCGATCGGATTATCCAGGCCGAAATCCATCTTGGGATAGACAACCGCCAGATTTACGGGAAAAGCGATCTTGCCGAGATAGAACCAGACCGACTGCGAAGCGATGAGCAGGCGGTCCAGCATCGACAAGTCGAAATCCGCGTTTGAACGCGCATGGTACAGTGCCTGGTCCAAGCCGACGAGAGCGGCCGCCAATACGAAAAACGGAATTAATCTCGCCGCATGCGCGCTTTCGACGCGGCCATTGCGCCACCATTGCAAAATGAGAAGCGAGGCGGGAAGCGTTACGACGACGGATTTGGCAAGCAGGCCCAGTCCGAAGCACAGGAGCGAAAGCCGATAGCGCCCGACGCGGCCCGAGTCCGTAAAGTCGATCCAAGCCGATACTGAAAGCAAGTACAGCAGGCCGGACAGAACATCCTTGCGCTGTATGACCCAGGCGACCGATTCGACGTGAAGCGGATGGACGGCGAAAAACGCCGCGATGAACCATGAGCCCGGAACGCCTAGCTTCAGCATGATGCGGAATACCAGCAGCGTGTTCGCCAAATGAAGCAGAACGTTGACGACGTGGAACCCGACGGGATCCATGCCCCAAATCTTATGCTCCAGCCAGAACGTCGTATACGTAAGCGGCCAGTAGTGCTTTTCCTTCAATTCGAACGGATTGAGCCAGATATCCAGGATCCCGCTCCATTCCAGCACCGGGCCGGCAATGAAAAGATTGTCGTCCCAAACCAATCCTGCGTAGGCGACGGGGAAAAAGCTCACGGCCACCATCGCGCATAAAGCCGCTGCGGACAGTGCGCTCCACTTCGAGAACGGCTCTAGAATCCGGTTCGCGAGCGCCGCCGCGCGATCGGGGCTTCCGTTGGAACGCTCTTGCGAGGGCTTCTCGCCGGAATTCTTGCGACGCGCCATTATTCAGCGAACTGCAGTCCCTGGTCCGGGACGGGAGGCGGCGTTCGGTCTCCCAGGATTTTCCTGATCGTATCCTGCCTGTATTCGTTGTCGGGGAAAAGCCTGTACTGCCGCCACTTGCGCACGGGCGACTCGCGATCGACCGAAGCCCACAGGGTCAAGTCGCCGTAATCCTCTATCAATTCGAAACCGTCGAGAGTTTTCGAACCGCCGTTTCTGTCGACAAGGACCAGCGTGCCGGTTTCGGCTCGGTGGACAATCATCGGCAACAACCTGAATTCGCCGTCTATCTGCAGCACCGGCGTTTTTTCTTCGTCGCTAAGCTCGCCCAATAGACCGACTTCGTTTGGTCCCGTAGCGACGATATGCGTAACGTAGCGCCGAAGGTCTCCCTCGGCCATGCCTTCGATGGTCCGAATCGCGGAGAGTTGATAGAAGGGAACTTCGCGATGGATGTAGTAGTAGCCGCCCGTATTGAAATAGGCTCGCGAAAGATCCAATAGCCCCTGCAGAGCGGGGTCGCGGTTCGCAGTCCTGTAGGCCTTGAATATGGGATCCTGATCGCGAAGATAGTTTATCTTGCCGGTTTCGTTCGAGTAGGCAACCGACAGGTGCTGCTGAAAGGGAATCGCGTTCATCAGGCCGAGAATCGAAACGACCGCCGCCCATGAAACGCCGACGATCTTCCATGGCGAATTCAGCAATCCGCCGCTGGAGCGCTCGGACCCGCCGCTGAAACCGGCGGCGACCGCGTCTGCAAACAGCAATAGCCAAAGGGGAATCACGGCAAATATGAACCGGTACTCCTTGTGCGGCTGTATCATGTGGGTAAGCAGGATTAGAACTGAAAGCGCCAATAGCAGCCAGCGACGCTTCAGATCCCATCCGGATGCAAAGACGGCAACAACAACTGCTCCCGTGCTCGCGAGCGAAATCCAGATCAAATACTGGTACCATTCGGATTCGCCCTCTCGAGATACGTTCCAGATGAGATTCAGATTGTAGTTCAGCCAATAGGAATGGAACCATTCGCCCCAGACCAGGAGTTCGAATAGCCCGACGGCGGCAAGGGATGCGAGTCCGACGACAACCATCGCGACGCGCTCGCTTCCCGAACTGCGCAGCAATCCCAAAAGACCGAGAGCGGCGACGGGAACGCCGTATTGAAATCGAACGGCGACGACCAGAACGGCGACAGCTCCGATCGCGGCGGCTCGGGCAAGAGACATCGGGCCGATTGCTAGAATAATCAATAATAGCAGAAGCGGCGTCGCCAGGAATTCCGTCATCGGCTTGTGCGCGTACCCTACCAACTCAAACCAGAACGTTCCCAGGATCAGCGCAAGCCTTCCCGAATGCTCCCCGAACAATCTCCTGCCGATCGCATACATCGAAAGGGGAATGGCAAGCGAAGCCAGGCAAAAAACCAGCTTGACCGCGGCTATGTAGACTGCCGGGTCGTCGAGACCAAGCGCGCCGCAGATCCAAAGCACGGACGCGACGGCACCCGGAACGAGCCAGGATCTGCCTCCGTAGAAGAATTCCCAGTATTCGATCGAGTTGCCGAAAACCAAGCCGTGCGCCGGTTCCAGGTATTGGAAGATTTCGTCAGGATGGATCGAAAAATCGCCCCAGAGCGCGATTGCCGCTCGCAGCAGCAGGCCTGCCGCCAGCGCCCACCAAACCCCGCGCCAATAGGGTTTCTCGGCGGCGGACTCTTCGGGCAGGAACTGCTCGAGGATATCAATGCGCCTCGCCCAGAACGGAACCTTCGCATCGGACGCTGACTGCCGGGGCGGATTAGCCGCCGGCTTGCGATGCCGCACGGGTTTTTTCCGTTTTCTTGCCAACTACCGCTTCCTTCCCAATCAGGTTTCGCTGGATCCGACGCCTGCGAAGCCCGCCACGCCGCGCCCCGACCTTGTTCGCGCGATCCAGCAGGCATGCATTTCACGCAGCCTTTTATTTCCACGACGGGAAAAACGAAAATGGAAAGTTGCAAAGAAAGGATTATGAATGACGGAAAACGGGAATATCGAACCTTAACGCATTCAGCGCTTCGCGGGATTAATCGGCACTCGCTGCGATCGTGCCTTGGCATCGGCCTGAACTCAACCCGCAACTTTACCCTCGTTCGCATGGAGGCGGCCTGGTCGCCATTGGTTCGGACATGAGGATGTCTTTCGAAAGAGACCGAAGCGCGGCGCGGCGACGCCGTGCAAATCCATGTCGGTTGCATAGCGTCCTCGATTTGACTGCTGAACATTTTCAGAAAAGTTTTTGAAGACTTGCTCCGAGAGCCGGGCTCGGCCTCAAGCCACGGCGGCCGCAATCGAATTATTGCATCAAGCCGAGGCTGCCACGTCTTGGGCCAAGATCGCTTGAAAGCAATCAGGGCAAAGCGACGAACATCGTCGGAACAACAACCGGCATGGCGAGGAGTAGCAACCCGTTAAGCCCCGGGCAGGACGGCATTGGCCAGCCTCTCGGCGCGTTCCCTCGGCGAGACATCGACGGGATTCGGCCAGCGCCTGCCTTTAAGCGTGGCCCGGGCTGGCTCTTCTCGGACCGGGGCCAGCTCCTCTGTCGCCCGGTTGATTTCAGTTCGCAGGCGCTTCATGCAGGCTGCCGAGCCGCAAGAACCGACCCGACGCGCCAGCGGTCGACGAACGAAAGAGGCCGGAGTCGTTCACGGCGGCGGCAAACTCGCGCTGAAAACGGTGCGCTGATGGTGGAGCTACTCGCCGACGCGCCGGACCTTTTTGGTAGCAGGGTAGATCCGCTGCCCGCGGAAGGGAATATTTACGCGCTCATCATCCCGCATTCGTCCATCGTCGTTAAATTGCACCAGGTGCCGGGGGAATCAGGCAGAGAGCCTTGGCGGCGGGGAAAAGTCGTTGAAATGGCGAAGCCTGCCGATCTTGTGAGCTTCACTTGCTTGATTGCGTTCACCTTCGACCAGCGCTTCGAGCGGAAGGATATCCATGACCTGATCTTTCACATTGAGCACGCGGAGGAGCGACCCGTCCGGGCCGGGTAGATGTTCCACTAGGCAATGCAGTGCAAACACGGCAAAGTGACCCGGGACTGCTTGTCAATTCTACGCAATCGATTCGCACAAGACGACGAGTTCTAAGGATACTCGGTAGGTCCGTCCAGAATCGGAGGCGCTTCGAACTGGGAGGAGGATGAAGAGGCCGAATAGCTCGAAGCTTGGATATTGCGGTATAAGATCAGCAGAGCGATCGATTAACGTCACCTAGGAATTGATTGAGAGGCGCAGCTGGGAGGGCGATTTTGCCGGCAACAACGGATTTCCGGAACTGCGATTCTAAAGTCGAGCTGCAATCGCCTGCATCCACCTGCCACCCGTTATCCATTTGCTGCGACTTGACCGAAGAGAATGCTCATGGTTGCGTGGACGCACCGCCTCGCACCTTTTGTGCATGCCACTTCTGATTGGCATGGACTAATCTCGAAAGAAATAGTAGCGTTGCATTAATCGGAAAAAGACCGGCGCACTAATAAAATCTGATTTCGAAGCCGAACACCTACAGGAACAGTTGCAGAAATTGATTGGTCAGAGATTGATAAATTGGCCACGATGGATTCTGGGATTCTGGAAATTTGATGGAGCCGGATCCCAAAAAGGCCGAAACCAAGTTGCGCATCCAAACGCCACGACTTTTACTGGGTTCTTAAGGAGAAAGTGAAAAACGTTGTCTCTAAATGAATTGATTCAAAATTCCGCGCCCTACGCAATGTGGACGGGAATTATCGGGGGTATCTTCTTGCTCGCATTCAGGGGCGGCGGCTGGTTTTCGAGGGTAAACAAGGACGGCGATAGTCTTAGCGAATTCAAGGCTAGCTTCGAAAAAAGATTTGAGAGTTTCGAACAGAAGTTCGAGAAACTGGAACAGAAGTTCGAGAAACTGGAACAGAAGTTTGAGGGAAAGCTTGAAAAATTCAACGAAAAGTTCGAACAGAAGTTTGCGGAATTAGAACGGAAGTTTGAGGGAAGATTCGATAAAGTAAACGAAAGATTCGATAAAGTGAACGAAAGGTTGGATAAAGTAAACGAAAGGTTGGACAATGTAGATTCTCAGCTGGCGTCAATGCCAATAACTTCCAGAGCGAGCCCGCTAAGTCTTTCGGATCTAGGACAAAAGGTTTCGGAGGAAATTAGCGGAAAGAACTGGGCGAAGAGGCAAGCGGAAAGATTGGGTCCTCAAGTACTGGACAAAACTGAATATTTCGAGATGCTTGATATCGCCAGAGCCTACGTTCGCAAGGAATACGAACCGGAAAAGGAGGAAACTCGCAATTGGAGAAGGTGCGCCTATATGAACGGTGTAGAGATTGAAGCCGTTATGGAAGTTCTAGTTATGGAGCTTCGAGATGTTCTGATAGAACAATATCTTGAAGATACGGAATAAATGTTCGAGGACGAGTTGGCCGCACTTGCGGGGAGCGGCGCCGAGGCTGATCGGCAATCTCCGTTGAAGTAGTCAGAACTCTTTAGGATTGCTTTGAAAATCGATAAACGGTCCATATATTGACTAGCCGGAGGATAATCTTGCCCAAGGCTTCAATATGTGGTGTCCTGATTCAAGCTTTTGGGCCGAACAGGCCGCTAGGTCAAGGCATTGCGATGGCGCAGCGTCAGTTCTCTAGTCGGCGCAATTCGCGCGCAAGCGCGGTCCGCGACACGGCAGCGCACGCAACTAGAACAAGATCTTCAACTCCGTCCCGGCGGATAAACATGACCGGAAAGCGCAGTCCTTAGCCAAAACAGCCGGCCTGAAAACCCTGAAATTTTGGGGAATTATATACGAAATTCCCATTTGCCCCGCTCACGCGTCGGGATCTTCGACCACCTTCATCGGCCGGAGCGCGGTTCTCACTAGCTCCTCCGGCGACGGCACCGAGCCGTCACGCTTCCGGATCACAATCGACTCATTGAGTTCCGCCTTTGACGGCTGATAGCTGTGCGGCTTGACCCGCACTGTCGGGCGGTCCTTTGGCTTGCTCATGTTCGTCTCCAATCGGCATGGACGGTGCAGGCCAAAAGTTGAATTCGGCGGACGGTGATCTTGGCGTCCGAACGGTCTACCGCGACCATCGCTGCGAACTTGCCGTTGGCCTGGCACTCAATCGCCGGGGTGTCGGAGTGAAAAAGGGCCAGAGGCGCTTCGTGGATCGTGTCGAAGATGCTGGCCGAGATTTCCAGTGGCTGGTAGCGGCGCGGCACGTCGGCGGAAGTATCGCGGAAGGCCCGTAGCAAAATAATCGCCGATACCGCGTCTTGATATGTAATAGGAGCAGCTTTCCGGGAATTGGATCTGGCCTGAAAGGTCTTTTCCGGTTGTCAAATGTCAGGTTGTTGCGCGCAGCCTGATGAGGTCTGCAAGCCTCGGCACGTCGGGAGCACCGGCAACTCCGAGTCGGTTCC
>MPMP01000149.1 GCA_002238565.1 Albidovulum sp. bin36 | reverse complement strand
GGCGCTTCCGATCCCGCCCGGAGCCGCGCTGGGCCCGGCCGACGGGCTGGACGGCGGCGGCTGGGCCGAGCAGGAATTCGGCGAGGCGCCGCTCGGCGACCGGAGGTTGACAAGGCGGCTGGTGCGGTGCGTAGAGATGCAGGCGAAAGCGCCGGGGAAGACCTTCTTCTCGGCGGCGGCGGGAGACTGGGCGGCGGTGACGGGATACTACAGGCTGATCGAGCAGCCGGACGAATCGAAAGTGTCTCCGGAGGCGATCCTGGCGACGCACCGGGCGCGCACCGAGCAGCGAATGCGCAAGCAGGAGACGGTCCTGTGCATCCAGGACGGGACCGACCTGAACTTCGCGACCCATCCCCTCTGCGAGGGGCTGGACAGGATCGGCAAAAACAAGAACTCGAAGGGCACGCTCGGCCTGCACCTGCATAGCACGCTCGCGGTCGCCGGCGACGGAATCCCGCTCGGCGTGCCGCGGATCGAATTCTCCAGCCCCGACGACGAGGGGCCGAAGTCCGGCCGGTGGCTGCGCGGCTGGCGGGACGCCGGCGAGCTGAAAGCGGGCCGCGCGCGCGTGGTTTCGGTGATGGACCGCGAGGGCGACATCTTCGAGCTGTTCGCCGCCCGCCGCGACGAGGGCGGGCCGGATCTGCTGGTCCGGGCGCAGTACGACCGCTCGCTCGGGCCCTGCGGCTCGAAGCTGTTCGAGAAGCTGCGCGGGTCGCCGGAGCGGGCGCGGATGGACATTCCGCTCGAGCGCCTGTCGGCGCGGAACGCGGCGCGCGGCCAGGCCGCCTCGCCGGGCCGGGCCGCCCGCGTCGCCTCGGCGGCGCTGCGCTGGATGGAGGTCGACCTCGCGGTCCCGGAGAAGCGGCGCGGCGAGTTCGGAACCCGGCCGTGCCGGATGCGGGCCGTCCACGCCTTCGAGGACCGTCCGCCCGACGGCGCCGAGCCGCTGGAGTGGATGCTGCTGACGACGCTGCCGGCCGGGACCGAGGCGGAGGCCCGCGACATCCTGCGCATGTACCGCCTGAGATGGCGCATCGAGGACTGGCACCGGATCCTGAAGTCGGGCTGCGGGGCCGAGGAGGTCGCGTTCCGCACCGCCGAGCGGATCAAGCGGGCGGCGGCGATCAACGCCGTGATCGCCTGGCGGCTGTCGGCGCTCACCCATCTTGGGCGGCAAGTGCCGGATCTGGACGCCGGCCTGATGTACTCGGAGTCCGAACTCGCCGTGCTCGGCGACTTCGCCAGGACCCGCAAGGCGGGGCCGCCCGAAACCCTGTCCGACGCGATGACGCTGGTGGCCATGCTCGGAGGCTACCTCAACCGAAAGAACGACGGGCCGCCGGGCCACCAGATTCAGTGGGACGGCCAGATCCGCCTCGCGCAGAGGGCGCAGATGGTCGAGGAAAGTAAGGCTCTGGCCGGGGAAAGCAGCGTCTGGAAGCTACTTGGCTCAGGAGCTATATGACTAATGGGCAGCCCGCGCCTGTCAAAACGCTTGATCAGGGCGACCGGCCGTTCGCTCCGTGCAAGTTCAAGCCGTGCTTCCGAGACGCGCAATCCGCAACGCTGCGCCAGCTGCAGCGTGGCCACTTCCACCCGTTCGACGGGCCGCGTATCCTGTTCGGAGGTGAACTTCGCAATCCAAAGAGCGCCATCGCCCTCAACATTGGCCTTTGGGCGGGCACCGCCGAGTGAGCCAGCGACGCCGGCAAGATCCCGCGCTTCCGCTTCTGCCGTCCCTGGGTCCTGCTCAAATCTTTGGGCGATAGCCCGCAAGGCATCGAGATCGACCAACCGCGGTACCGGCGGGGACAGCGCTGATAGAGGCTCCATCTTTTCGTTCAGAAACCTCAAAGCTCCCTGGCGTGTCCGATCGTCAGACAAAACGAGATAGTCGAATTCGGTCAATCCACCGCCAAGCGCCCGGGTCAACAGATCCCGGCCCCAGGAATCCGGCGCGGCATCGGCGAAACAGCCCGAAAGCGCATCGCGTTTGCTGTCATGCGCTGATGCGTAATGCCCTCCCGGCCGCAAGGGCAGACCAGGCGCCAGCGCAAACCGGTCCTCGGCTGCCAGCCAACTTTCGGCATATTCGAACTGAGAATGCTGACGACCACCCTCCGCTTCGAACCGAAGACGCCCAACAACCCGCTTGGCCTCCCCCAATGCGACGATGGCTTCGGGCATCAGAACGCGACTCCATCCTCATCGTCATGATCATCACTATGACGATCATCATCGGCATCACAATGTGAGGGCTTTTCTTTCTTCGGCCCCGCCGATGATGCGCCACGACTTCGGCCGATGCGTTTGGGCAATTTTTGCTGCTCGATCAATAACCCGGTATCGTCCGCAGCCGGGTCGAGAAAGCCTGAAATCAGATCGATCTCGCCAAGAACCAAGCAGGCCATGGCAAGCGTGCCGAGGCTGACGCCCTCATCGCCCTTTTCGAGCCGGATTACCGTCCGCTCTGACACGCCGATCCGTTCGGCGAACTCCTTGACTGGAATCCGCCGTTTCGTGCGCGCTGTCTTGATGTTGCGACCGAGCGAGGCTATTGCGAGCTGTGCTCTCAGAGATTTGATCTTCTTAACTGCCATATTTATCAGTCAATATAGACTTAGCTGCCAAATATGTCATTTAGCAATACCTAGCTGCTTTCGCAACCCATACCTCGATACAATCTCACTGATGGTTGCCGATCATTAAAAGCCCACAAGATTTGAGGCGCTTTGATCAAACCAATTCCGAAGCCTCAAATCGGGCGTCAATCATGCTCCCCGCGAGTGAAAGAGGGTTGGAAGCCCGGGGTGCCGGGCTTTGAAAGGAGAGAGAGACTTTCCTGGGGCCCGGCTGCGAATAAGGAGCTTCCCGATGGCAAGTGCAAAACGCAAAATCAACCCGCTGCAATCCCTGCCGATATCGAAATGATCCCGCTCACCAAGCTCATGATCAGCCCGAAGAATGCCCGGAAAACGCCAGCCACCGAGAAGGAGGATGCTGAGCTCCTCGCCAGCATTGGGACAACAGGCCTTAAACAAGACCTGCTCGTCCATAAAGTCGGGGCAAAATACCATGTTCATGCCGGCGGACGCCGTCTTGGCGCCCTTCAAACTCTCGCCGCAGAAGGCCAAATCAAGAAGTCTCACGGCGTACCGTGCCAAGCGGAACCAACGGAGAATGCCGACGACACGTCCGTGGCGGAAAATCTTGTGCGATCCGCCATGTGCACCCGGCCGACCAGTTTGAAGCCTTTGCTGCCCTCCGCGCAAAGGGCCTGGATAGTCGAAGCAGCTCGGTGGCCTATGACGCTGACTACGGCCTGAAGGCGCTGCTTTTCCGATTGGTATTTGTAAATAATAAGAACCGAGGATGTAGTCGCGATTGACGCCCCTTTCGCGCAAGTCGACAAATGCTTTGCGAATGGTCCCGGCCATTCACGCCGACAAATGCTTTGCGAATGGTCCCGGCCATTCACGCCGACAAATGATAAATGCGGTTGCGCGGTCTTCTGGACAGTATATCGATCACTTGCGGGACAAGCGGTTGCAATTCCTGAAGGCGGTTGCGGACGCCGAGCATGATGATAACCGGAACTGGAAGGTCGCTCGGGTTCTGCTCATGCGCCATCCCCCGATCGACTGTGACAAGCGCGGCGAAACCGTGATCCGCCGCCAAGCGGAGCAGTTTGCCATTGCCGGTGCCGAACCAGCCCATCTGCGGGACCGTATGAACCCTGAACGCGTCAGGGAAGGTTGCCGGCAGCCTCCGCGGCACGGACTTCGTCAAGCAACAGCTTCACTTTTGCCGCCTGCAAGCATAGTCTTGGCATGGCGGAGTACTGCGATGGCCTGTTCCCGAGATACGGTCGGGTAATCCTCAAGAAAATCATCGAGCCGATCGCCGGCTTCCAGATGCTCAATCAGAATGCGGACTGGAACCCGCGTGCAGGAAAATACCGGCGTGCCTCCAAGAATCTCCGGATTCCTGTCTAAAGGTGTTTCGGCCATAATTCCTTCTAATGTCTTGAGGCCATTTTGCTGCGCCAAATATGCCGCACTTCAGGCCTCCACTGCAAGTTGCAGACCGAGGTTGTCGTCACAAAGGTACATGAGGCGACATAGGATTTTGTGCTTCCGGCACCGTGATTCAACAGGATCAGACAGGTCCCGCGGATTCGACAGATCTACTGGTGCGACTTTCCCGCGGACGCGCAGCTTCCCGAGTTCTGAAATCGCCGTCCCGTCCTGATCCTGTCAAGGACGTCCGAACTTCATGGCAGCGTCGCGGTTCTGCCTATCACGACGAAGTCCCAGCGCATGGCCTACCCGATCGACATCCCAAATTTGCAGCTGTCATGGGTGATTTGCGATTACCTGGCCACGGTCGCCGTGAGCCGGCTGCATCTGCCGGGGCGCGCGGCGTTGCGGGTTGGACTGGATGATTTCAACAGGATCGTCGCTCTGGTCCTCAAAGGACTGCCGCGCCCCGGCCATGCGCTCTGACGGGGAACTTGGCTAATGAAACCTTTGGCCAGAATATATTCGCGTCAGTTGCGGCGTGGGCCCGTTCCGTGTCCGCTGCCCGCCTCGGCGGGAATCAGATGCGAAGGGGTGGCCGAGCCGCCCCTTTCGTTTTTGGTTCTGGCGACCTGCATTCCCCCGTGCTGCCGGGATCAGCCTTTTCTGTAACGACCTGCAGTCACAATCGGCCCGGCTTATGGCCCTGAACGCACATAGGCGTCGATTCCGCCATAGGATTTCATTTCCCGGGGTTCTCGACGGGTCCCGTTAGTCAGTCCGCGGGGCTGCATGCCGCTTGTCGAAGAGTTTCCCCAGGTGCTCGCGACGGAACTCCAGAAAGCCAGGAACGTTGTTCATGCCTCCCACGGGCCTGCTCCACCGGAAATTGTCGAGAGACCAGTTCCGGTCTTCGCAGGGCTTTACTGCCAAGGGAGGCGGCACGATGCTGCATATATCGCCGTAGAGTTGTAGCGCCCGTCTCTGGATCAGACTCCGCAGCCTGAGCGAGAAGTCCGTGGGCCTCAGGAAAGCACCCGGTACATAAGCCGAGTTCGCCGCGCTCGTGAAAAACCCGTACGGCAGTACCGGCTCCTTAGCATCCGGCGGGATATCCAACTCCTCGCGCCAGCGGTTCCCGTATTCCTTGTGGTCGAAGAGGTGCGCAAGCTGGTAGCCGCCCGGCCCGCGCTTGCGAAACGGCTTGCCGGTGAAGACGAACGCCCACAGATGCTTCGGATAGTCGTTGTCGTCGAGCGCAAGGCATTGCGGGGAAATTATGTCCGCCGTAGCCCGTTGCCGGAACGCCGCAATCTCCATGCTTCCTGCGTACCGCCGAACACCCGGAAAAGCGCAGGGCGAGCCTTCCCACAGATAGATGGCGGGATCGATGCCGAGCGCCTCGAGCCGGCGAGACCAGTCGGCCCCCATGCGGCGATTGTCCTCGGCGACGGCGTAGACGATGCCGGGATCGAGGAAGCGCACCAACGGCGTCATCGATCGAGCAAGCTCAAGCAAATCCTCGTCGCTCGGCGCCGACCAGACCGGCCAGTTCGCTCCCGGCTGTCGCTTTCGCTTCGCTTGCGACCGTTGCTTCGCCTGCGGCGCTTTAGTCGAATCGGCTTTGCCGCCGCCCGCATCCCGAAAGTCGCGATAGAGGCCAACCGCGCTCTTCAGCGTCGCCGTGCCGCTGTAGATATCGCCATTGATCGGGACCTTGTGCTCCGGCCTCTTTGGGTTCAGGCAGTCCATCAGGCCGGCCAGTCCATCCGCATCGTAGCGGGCGTCAAGATCGCCCTCATAATGCTCGACACGCTTGCAGTTGCTGATCCGGCTTCCGACGGTCTTGGCACTCAGATCTCGCTCGACGCCCAGCCAGACTTTGAATAGCTCTTCCCGCACCTTGCTCATCCGTTGCCGCAACGCCGCCGCCGGTTCCCAAAGAAGCGACGGCCTCCGAAATCTTCCGGCGCCTGAAACTCATGCTCCAGGCAGCACAGGCTCTAAACCGCGATGAAAGCCTTGGCAAGATCATCAATTCGTGTTCATCCTGCGCTACATCGACGAGGTCGAGCTGCGGCAGGCGATCGGGAAGCAGCCCGGCAAGATCGAGCGGGAGATTGCCGAAAGCTGCAACCGACTTATCTAGAACAGCATCGTCCGCTGGAACTACCTCTACATGACCCGTCGACTCGAGGCTGCCGGGACCCGGTAAGAACGGAACAGGCTTCCCGGCATGATCGCAGTTCATTCGCCCCGGTCATGGGGGCAATTCAACCTGCTCGGGGAGTATGGCTTTTCCTTGGAGAACCTGCAGGGCGATACCGGCGTGCCGCCCCCAAATCCGCACCCCGGATACTCCCGGGAAATTGGGAGCCGCCAGATCGATGAAAACTCGGTTATGCATGCGCGAAACAGGAATTCTTGTGGGACTTTTTGTACCTATGTTGGGTTAGGGCCTTCAATGGCAGTCAACCCCGGCATGGTGCCTGTCAACCCAGTTTCTTCAAGGATTCGTACAACATGACAGCGCTGCATGAAGCACAAGATCATGCAGACGATGATGGAACGCGAGGGCGAGAAGCCGCTCGCGGGCCTTGGTCCAAGGTGGACGACGTGTATCTCGGCGCGGTCCGGAACGGCAAACGGGGGCACGGGGCGGAAGGGAAGACGCCGTTCGTGGCGGCGGCGCCGACCATGCCGTGCAGGGACGAGTGGATCGGGTGGAGCGCGGCGGAGACATCCGCCCGGACTCGCGTCATCCTCTTCCCGGGGACAAGCCGTGGAAGTCCGGGCGATAGCCTCGCCTGGAACGGGCACCGCCGAGACCATGAAATTAATATTGCGGTTCGCCTGTTCGCGGCACTCGGCGTTCCGCAATTAGAACGGCGAGGGCGAATCGTCCGGATCTTTCGGTTCGGGCGGGCGAGCGCGAAACGGGTCGAAGCCTAGAGCCTTCTTCCCCTCTTCGATCAGAAAACTGCGAAAGCTCGGAATCGGGCAGTGGACGGAAGCGTCCTCGCGTTCCTGCAGCGCTCCCCGGTGAGTCAAATGGTCGTAAAAGCTGTCCGCGGTCATGCCGGCCGGAAGGCTCGCGTCCGGATCCTCGGCGGCGAGCTTCGCGAGGAGCCGCTTGAGTTTGAAGCGCGACGACTGCTCGCCCATCTTCGCGAGCGCCATTGCAATTAGCGGCGCGGCAACCTCCATCTCCCGGCTCTGCTGGGCGCGGTTGTATCTCAGGCGGCTCTCAGCCGCCTGCTTCGCGGCGGCGCTCCACGAGACGCGCTCGAGATCTCCGTCGGCGGCGAGCGCCTCTTTGCCCAAAGCCTGCAGCGCGAAGTGCAGGTGCCGGGGCCAGCCCTCGGCGCCTGCGGCGAGTTCCGCAAGAAAGGGCTCGCTCCCGTCGGCCCGGAGGCCGAAGCGCCTGCAGAATCCGCGCATGAGCTCGTCGGTCTCCTCGACCGACAGGCGCCCGACCTCGTATAGCTTTAGCCCGCGCGTCAGACCCATTTTCTGCGCGCGGTCCTGCGTGTCACCGAGCCCGGCCAGAACCAGCGTCAGCGGCAGCCCGCTGGTGGCGTTGTGAATCGACTGAAGGAAAAGGGCTGTCGGCATCGTCTCGCCGGCAGGCAGGTTCTGCGCTTCGTCGACGGCTGCGATCAACGGAGCGTTCCATGCCGTCGCAGGCATCGCTCTGGCCAGCGCGAACAGGTTGTCCGGCGGCTTTGCGCCGGATCGCGCCAGTTCCATGGAAAGGCCGAAGACTCCGACCGCGGAAATCCGATGGTGGATACTTCCGGCGCGTTTGGACCATTCGTCGTGATTCATCCCGCCCGCTGCGGACACCGCCGCGAGCGCCGAGGGCAGATCCGAGGTCAGCCATTCGCTGGAGAGAACCAAAACGCGGGGGGATCCCGGCGCCGCCGCCCTGAGGCTTCGGAATTCCATCTCGGCGAGGATCGAGCTTTTGCCGGCACCGGGCGCGCCATGGAGGATGCGGGTCGCCTTCGGCTCGCCATGGCTCGCCGGTCCGCGTTTCCACGCACGCCGGGCCGTCGCCTCGATATCCGCGATGGCCTCCGTTCTGCCGACGAAGACCGGCGGCGGCGACCCCTCGCCGACGGCGACGAAGTCCCGGAGTCCGTCGCCATCGAATAATGCCGTCGCCACGTCCGTTCTCCTCTTTCGCCTTGCGCCGCGACTCTAGCGGCGGCGCACCCTTCCATCCAACGAAACCGGAAAGCCGGCGCGGAACGCTCCTGCCTGCTGCGCCGTTGCGGACTCCTTCAGCGCGATATTCGGCTCGCGGCCGCCCGCAAGGATCGTACCCGCGAATGTCGGCCCGTTCAAGGACCAGCCGAAAGACGTACCGGTAGTCGCGGAAATCGGAACGGGATCGAGAACTCGCGTTTCGCGGAAACGGCGGCATCCCGATGTGGGCCGAGCCACTTTGGCGCAGACGGTCTCGGTAGATTGTAAATGTTGCTTCCGAACGGAGAAACCGGATCCGGTCGCCCGCGGTCTTCCGCCAAGCGCGCCAAGGCGCTCGGTCGAAAACTGAGTTAAAGATCGCCCGCGCCTTCGGTTTCTTCCGATATCGGGAGAATGTGCGGCTCGGCAATCAATTTGAGACTTCCGCGACAATCTGGGTGAAACGGGGAAAGCCGGCGGCCGCCTTGAGCTTTATCCTGTGCGGCAGCCAATCCTCCGTCGTCTCCAGCATCGTCCCTAGGTTCGCCTGGGCAACCGCGCCGGCCACGCTTCGGCTACAGCCGGAAATCTTCCGCTGGATCTTGTACAGCCGCAGAAGGCGCTCCGCCAGGTTGTTGGTTGCCGGAACCGAGAGGTCGCGCGCGAAGCGCAGCACCTCGTATGTTCAATGAATCAGAAACGAATCAGGAGGTGGCTGTGGATAATTTGGGCGCGGATTCCTGTGGAAAACCATTGCCGTGCCTTCCATCGGCTCCCCGGTTCATTCCTGTGTCGGGACCGCCGTCGCCAGGCCTGACGACGGCGGAGCGGGGCTTGGCCCCGCAGGACGGGTCGGACCGAACGCACCTTGGATCGCAAGATCCGTGCAGGAGCATGGTCGGCCCGCCCTCCCTTCGTCTCCCGGGTCCTGGATGGATGTCGGGTTCAAGAACCGAATCATCGCGAGGATAGGAGCGGGAGAACATGGCCATCGCAGTCGCCGGAATCGACGTGAGCAAGAAGTCGCTCAACATTCACCTGAACGGCAAGGATGAAACCGCCACCAACGACACGGACGGCTTCCGCAAGATCGCCGGCATCCTGAAGGACGGCGGGGCGGAACGGGTCGTCATGGAGGCCACGGGAA
>MPMP01000148.1 GCA_002238565.1 Albidovulum sp. bin36 | reverse complement strand
CGCTCTCGGCGAACTTGGCCGCCCGCAGCAGCATCGCCCCGCGGTCGCCCTCGTCGTGGAGGTCGCACACCTCGAGGTTCGAGAAGTAGTAGATCTTGCCGTCGAGCGCGGCGACTGAAAAGCAGGAGGAGCCGATTTGCACGGCTTCGGCGGGGTGAAGCGGGAGTGTGATCATGGGGTCGCTGGGTCCAAATTCGGGTTCATTTGAATTTATCCGTCGGCGACGCTCCCGTCAAGCCCCTTTTTGAAAAAAAGTCCTTCTATGGCTGGAAAAATCGACCCTGGTTCAGTTCGAAGGAATTTACGAGGTCAGGACATCTGAGGTTGCGCGGCAGGTGGCGAACCCGAGCGCGGCAGCGGTCTTCATCGCAGGTGAAGTCGGTTGCGTAGTGCAGGCGGTTCTCGATGCGCCAGTGATTTCCTGCCAGGCTCAGCATCGCGTCGGGACCGGCCTTGTCGGCGCCGAGCGAGGTCAGTCCGTAGACGGTCTCGCGGCTTGTCTTTCCGGTTTTTCGAACGTGGCGGGTCCTTTCGATCCGGAACGCCTGCTTGCGCCCTTTCAACTTGCATATCTCGTTCCATTTCGGGTCGGAGAGGTCGAAGACGGCGCAGCGTCGCGTTTCGAGGCGGCCGTGCCCCTTGTCGAACTTGTCCTCGCTCCAGCCCGCGCCGGCCCAGTCTAGTTCTTCGAGATTCTTGCGGATGGTCGGCTGGTTGTCCTTCACCGAGGCAGCGACGTAGTCGGCCCGGCAGCTCTCGACTAGGCAGCGGGCGGTCTCCTGCTGCGCGTGCAGGGCGTCGAGGGCAGCCACCCGTCCCTTCAGGTCGAGATCCTTCGACAGCTGGCGCACGGCCGGGATCTCGTTGGTTTTCGAACCGACCTGCACCTGCCCGAGGATCAGGCCGCTGCAGTGCTCGACGGCGGCCACCATCATCCGCCGTTCGCCCTCGATCTGCCTCGATGCTCCGCGCACGTCCTTGCCGTCGAGGGCGACCGGCGCGCCGGCCTAGATGAACTGCTCGATCCACTCGCGCAGAGCCGTCTCCAGCGCGTCCGGCGGCATGGAGGACAGAACGTAGTGGAAGGTCGAGGTTGCCGGGCCGTGAAGCGCCGCCTGCTCGGACTCCGGAACCCGCCGAAGGCCCTGAGCTGCTCTTCGTCCAGGCGGGCGGCGTATTCGCCGAAGGCCGCAATGCCGCGGTAGCCGCTCAGCCGGGCGGCGATCATGAACGTCATGTAGCAGGCAATGTCGTAGCGCCGGCCGCGCTTCTTGCGAAAGTCGGGGATGGTCTGCCGATAGGTGTGCAGGCTGCGCAATTCCTCGGTCGGCATCGGCTCGCCCTTCGCGCCGGCCCGCCATTCGGGCGCCGCCGCCTGCTCGGAGCGCAGCTTCTCCCGCGCTCCGGCTTCAAGTTCGCGCATGTAGATCTCCTTCGGCTGCCCGTTCCGCCGTCAGCGCGCCGAGCCGCCCGGCAGCCGGGAAAACCCCTTCGTCAGGCCCAGCCGCCGCCAGTTCGAAGCGCGGTAGCAAATCCCTCCGAAGCGCGACGGGTCGACGAACGTCTCGGCCAGAAGAACCGAAAAGCCGTGCAGCTCGCGCATTTCGTCGGACAGGCGCCGCAGGCTCAGTTCAAGCACCCGCGAAGCCATGTTGGGAACCGGGCCCTCGTCGAGAATGACAAAGCGAGTGTTGTTCGCGACGAGATGAAGCCGCGAGAATCGCTGATCGCGCGTCCAGCCGATCCAGGCGTCGCGCGCGCCGACCTTGAATGCCCCCGCCTGCCAGCCGATCAGAGCAACCCAGGCCTCCCCGCTTAACGCCACGTGGCGAAGCGCGCGGCAAGGGCGTCCCATCGCCGCTGCTCGGCGTAGCCTCGCACCGGCCGCACCGTCACGTCGTGTGGAAAATTGTCGCCTCTTTTCCAATCGGAAACTTGCATGCCAAGGCGCGTATCAAATCAAATGTTGCGGTGGCAGAGAAATATTCAGTTTCAGAACAAAAATTTGAAAAAGAGACTTTTGCAGGGTCGTGTCTCAAGACGGTTGATTCGCAGGAGCATTCAGGTCGAAAGTCTTTGCACCGACTATGTAGCGGACAGAATCGCAGCGAACACCGTCCTCCCCTTATGCTAAGTCTAACCGAAGATCGGTTAGATTGCATGTGCCGAATTATTCTGGTTTCCATTACTTGTTTCGATAGGTAAAGAAAAATGCCCGTTGTCGCATCATATCGTAGAAGCTGATAGGAATTCGAATAAATTTTGGGCTTGACAAGTAAAACAAAATAAGAACATTATATCTCTGCGGAACTCCCGACTTCCATTCGCGATTGCAATTCAATAATTCCAAGAGCAGGCGGATTGAAGAATGACGGAGAATCCGCACGTTAGAGCGTGGATCCAGAGATGACCAAGAGCATTCACGAGGTTCGTGATCCCATCCACATATTTGTTCGTCTGAACAGCCAGGAGCGATGGGTCGTCGACTCGCGGCCATTTCAAAGGCTCCGCCACATTCACCAATTGGCGCTCACCTACCTTGTCTACCCTGGCGCGACGCATAGGCGTTTCGAACACTCTCTGGGCGTGATGGAACTTGCCGGCCGAGTATTCGATGTCATCACCAGCCTGAACAATGTCTCAAACGACATCAGGGATCTCATAGGCCCTATCCGCGAACAAGAACAACTACCTTATTGGAGGACGGTTCTGAGGATGGCCGCCCTGTGCCATGACCTCGGTCATCTGCCGTTTTCCCACGCCGCTGAAAAGGAACTACTTCCGGAGAATTGGAACCATGAAAGAATAACGCGAAGCATTATTGAAAGCACCGAGATGGCAGAGATCTGGTCCAAAATGAGACCGCCTCTTAACGCGACGGACATTGTCAAGCTCGCGCTTGGGAAGAAGGAGGCAAAGGATCTCGAATTCACTAATTGGGAGGCAATCCTCTCGGAAATCATCACCGGCGATGCCTTCGGCGTCGACCGCATAGATTATCTCCTGCGAGATTCCCATCACGCCGGAGTGAGCTATGGCAAGTTCGACCATTTCCGTCTAATCGATACGCTCAGGATCCTGCCTTCGCCCCGACCGAATGACGAGATGGGACCAGGCGAACCGGCGCTTGGCGTCCAGGAAGGCGGATTGCATTCAGCAGAAGCCATGATGCTCGCCCGCTATTTCATGTTCTCGCAAGTGTATTTTCATCGAGTGCGCAGGATCTACGACATCCACCTGAAGGACTTTCTCAAAGAGCGGCTTGATGGCGGTCCGTTCCCTACGCAAATCGAAGACCATCTCCGTTTAACCGACAATGAGGTAACGGCGGCGCTTCTCCATGCGGCGAGGCGAAAAGACAAGCCCGGACATCTCCATGCCGACCGGATTGTCAACCGACATCACTTCAAGCTGCTGTATGAACGAAACCCGAATGACATAAAAGTAGATCGAAATGCCGGAAAATCAGTTTTCGACGCGCTTTGCGCCATATTCGGTGAGGAACAATTTAGACACGACCGGTTCGCCCAAACCGGCGGCGCTCCCGACTTTCCGGTTGAACTTGGAAATGGCGAAATCGTGTCGTCATTTCTCAAGTCGGAAACCCTTAATATGTTACCCGTCGTGTCCATCGACAACGTATTTGCCGAAAGGCAGATATTCGAAGAGGCACGGCAGTTGCTCAAAGAAAATCGCGATGACATCGTCCGCCCCCCGGAAAAGGAGAACTGAAATGAATGGAATCAAGAGAGCCGCGGTGATTTCGAACCTCGCCGACAGGCTCTGGAAAAAGGGAAGCTGGTGCGGTGAAACGCACATCCAGAAGGCCGGATATTTCCTTCAGGAACTTCTCGAGGTTCCTTTGGGCTTCGATTTCGTGATGTACAAGCACGGCCCGTTTTCGTTCGACCTTAGGGATGAGCTGACTTCGCTGCGAGCGGACGGTTTTCTGGAGCTCCTGGTCCAGTCTTCCTTCGGACCAAGCTATGTTACAACGGATTTGGGTAAAGATATTCAAAGCAAATTTCCCAAGACTCTTGCCAGGCATAGGAACAAGCTGGAGTTCGTGGCGGACAAGCTTGGCAACCTAACGGTCGTTGAGCTTGAAAAATTGGCAACCGCCCTCTTTGTTACCCACGATCAGAAAAGACATGATGGCACGGAAGAAGGACGAGCCGGAGAATTGCATCGCCTGAAGAAGCATATTCCTGAATCGGACGCGCGGGAAGCTGTTCGGAAACTTGATCGAATGGTCGAGGAATTGCGCGCCTAAGGTAAGAGTTCGGTCCAGCGGTGACGATCCGTGTTGTCCAACTGCCGCCGACGCCCTGGACGCTGCCGTGAACGGGCGTCCGGAGCGCGCGCCGCGCGAACTGCGCTATCGTGCCGGGGTTCTCCAAATACCGTGAACGCGGGAACCGCCAATTGCTTAATTTAATGTGGTTGCTCATACCAGTACCAATTTCGCAGTGACCGAAATGACGCCACCGCTCGACCGAACGCCCACGTCCGAATGTCCGTCTGCGAATCATCCATGCCCCTTGGAAACACAAGTCGATTCCAAAGGGAATCCCCTCATCGGGAAAAACCACCAAACGTCCCGGAATACCCCGTCAGGCTAGATCCAATTCCCGGAATGTTGCCCCTATTACGTCCGCCCGTCCGGCCCGGCGATGCTCGGGCATCCGGTTCCCGATCCCGCCGGCTTCGAGCGGACGGTCGGCCTGTCCATCCTTGCGGCGAACCTGCACCGGATCGGCCTGATCGCGCAGAGGCGGGAGCGCAAGCGCATCGATCACCTTCGCAAGCGCGGGGTCCGGCTCGCCGCCTGACCCGGATCCCCCCTTATCATGGCAGTGCCGACCCCGGAACAGCGACGGGGCGGCGGCCTATTGCCCGGACTGCGGATTTCCGGCCCGCTAGGCGTCGAAGCGGCGAAAACCGCCGAAAAAGCCGTCGAAGGAAATCCTACTGAATTAGTCAGGATTAAGATTGCAAGCTTCGGCGGAAAAAAAGTGGGGTCCTTCGGCCAAGCACTAACTAAATCTGCGAGCTTTAGCCGCCAAATACCCCACGCCGGAACCCTTGTAATTCCAGCCCATCAACTATTTCCCACCTCTACGCTGCAAATGCTTGCTGAACCACTGATTTGATACAGCAATTGTTGACGCAAAAACGAATCTGGAATTGAATCTGTTACCAAGATTGCATTTTAAACAAACGTCCATCCTCGTTCTCGTCATGGAGCAGCAAGACAACTTCTGACTCTCTGAAGAGAGGTTGAGTGTCCTCCTCCTGACTTGGAATATCTGAATCAATTAATGTAATCACTGATTGAATACCCAAATTCGTGTAACGGCGAATAATCTCCAAAAGGTTTTTTTTCTTGCGGTCATCAAGTGACTCGAATACTCCATCGTGGTAAACGAATTTTGGAAAATCCTCGTCCATGTGCGCGCGCAGAACCGCCATATCGAAGGCTATGCATAACAGCTTTCTATAGGTGTGGCCCATATCCGCACTTGTAGCATTTCCTGCCTCGTCCAAGATTTCCGCCTTAAATTCCAAGTGCCCCTGTTGGTTGGGCGAAACACTTAACAATGCCTTCCGATCAATGACCTCTTCGACGATTTCGTTAAAGAACAGGCGAATCTTCGAAAACATGCTCGATTTATCAGAATTTTGGGCTTCGAAATCGGTTTCTATTTGGGCCTGAATATGGCCCTTTACCTCAACTAAGCTCCGAATTTCCGTTCGTAGCCGCTGCAACCGATGAAGAGACTCGCGTTGACGTTTAAGCAAAGATATGTCCGCGCGAAGCGTAACCAAATCAGCGGACACTTGTTTGTATTTTTCAAAGGCATCACTGCCGCTCAAAAACGCCAACGTCTCTGAACGCCGTTTGCCCAATATATTGAGCTCTCTGTTGATCTTCTTCAATTCCGTTTGTATCTCCGCCCGTTCCTCCTTCAGATAAGTGTAACGCTCTTCGGTGATTGCCTTGTCAAAGGCGATCAACTGATCGAAATCCTTTTTCAATTGTCCCTCAAACAATACACCGGCCTCTTTGAACAACGTCTCCGCCTTTTCCGGATCAAATACTATCTGATCGTCCTTCAACGAGTTCGTGATCTTTTTAAGGTTCTGCGTTAGTGAGTAACGGTGCGCATTTAGCGTTGCGATCTTCTCATCCACCTTCTCTACCAACTGCTTAGTTTGAAGCCTGTCTTCCGTCCGGAAATCGAATGCATCGAGAAGTCGTTGTTTCTTCTCAACCTCTTCCTGCTTGAGCAGAAGGATGCCATCGATTTTACTAGCGCCTTCAACTGAGCTTGCAAGCTCCATACTAATAATCTGTTCCGTCTCCCGTTTTTTGGCAAGCTCCTTTTCCTTGGCATAATGCCGCGTTATGAGTTCATCGTCGAAGCCAAGAACGTGCGCCAAGAACGGTTTCCAGTCAGCGTGAGAACTCGCGTGCCGCCGCAAGTGAAATACGTCGCGAAAATCGTCCTGCGACCGTAACAAGTATCCCAATCCCTTTCGATAAGCCCAAGGCCTCAATGCACGCCAATCGAGCAGACTGTCCATCAGTTCTCTGGCTCGCTTAAAAGGCATATCGAAATGGTCCCAGTCCTGCACCGGAATAGTAGAAAAGTCTTGGTGACGCCCGGCGTGCTTCTTGAACGCAACCTTTGATGCCTCGGCAACGCTTCGCCGCACGGAGACGTAGGAGCCGTCCGCCAACTCGATTTCCAAATAGAATACGAAATCACCAAAGAGATCGCTGTGCTTAAATAAGAAAAAATTCGCGTCCCGACGGGCCAGGAAGCCAAAATCGAGCATTCGTCCAAGCGCGGTCTTGCCTAGATTATGGGTATCTTTCTTGCGGTTCTCGGGGAGCCTAATCTCAGCCAAGACAACGTTTAGCTCTGAAACGAATTCGATGGGCGCAAATTTATCCGGTCGATTCGAATACAGCCTAGAGAGCTTCATTGGGCCCAACATATTCGATTGCGTCGGTCTTCGGGTGATACTCAACAAGACCCATTAGAAACAAGAAATTGAGCGCTGGCTGGAACAACACGTCGCCGCCCACTACCGCGTTTCGTGCATATTGCAATAACGCATCATAGTCTTCGAGTCGCCGCGCCCGAATTCGCTCTAACACGATCAATGCCACGCTAATCGCAGTACGGTCAGGATGCGAGTGTTTAGTCGGCCGGAGCATTCGCCCCCCTCCCAATGTCGCAATTCCAGTACATATAGAAAAGTACTGCCCTGGTAAGGCGTTTATGTTTGGTTTGCCGCAATACCGGATCACGTGCAAACAATAGGTCAAGAAGATACTCCATCACCTCGTCGAAAGTTTGATAGTCTTTTCGTTTGGAGATAATCTTGAATTGAAATTCGTCGACTACTGTCTCGTAGTTACGCATGAGGTCCATATTCTCCGACGCAGACAGAAAGGTTCGTATTTGACTAGTCTCTTTAAGGTTCCTTTGTCGCAACTTTTTAGCGTATTCCGCAGTCATGTCGTTGAGAGCGTTTTTTTCCTCGTAAAAAACGCGCCGTGTAGGCGGATCGTCGAGGACTGCCGCTACTTCTGCCTTGTTGCGGGCCAAAGCCTGCACCACTTCTGCCAATTCGTCCGGGCTAACGATTAATGGAGAGTCGATTGGGTCAAGGTCGGCTAGCTTTTCAATCTCGCTAAATCTCTTTAACCAAAGTTCCAACTGCTCCGAGCCGCACAGATAAACCGAAGACTCTGGAATCGAACAGGTGGTAGCGATGTAGCTACGGATTATTGTTTCTGCGTTAGCAGGCAGGCGACGGTTCGCGAACAGCATATAATGATCAAGCTGCATTGCTCTTTTCAGTCTCGTTATTCGTGAAATTTCGTATCCCAAAACCGAGTTGGCAGCGGTAGAACTGAAGAAGTCAGTTTCCGAAAAACTTCGATTGTAGCCGTTTGTATGTTTGGCTTGAATGATAGTGGTGCCCGACCACGGGTCCGCCATACTCGGGTGAAGTTCAGCCGTTCCAACGAATTTGGCATCTCTGCCTCCATCCGGTCCGCTGGAGAATCCTTGAACGGAGATTCCCAACAGATTCTGACACAGTAGGACAATCAGTTTTTCAAACTGCTCCGAACTGAGATCCTCATAGGCGTATTTCATACCATCGGTTTCTTCAACTCAAATGGGCTTGTGATCGAGTGCCGTAGAGCAATATTCTTGCCTCATCTACAATTGGCCGCATATACGGGTTGCAAACACGCGGCGCTAGCCGTCCGAAGGGCGAATTTGAGAAACGTCCTCGCGGCGCAAATGTGCGAGCATGAAGGGTCGCGTTCCCGGCGCGGATAGATCAACGCTAGCCTGATTCGGTGATGCGCTAGCTTTCCGCTGCCTTGCTTTCGCTGATCAGCTCGTCGATTTCAGGACTGGGGTAAATCTCGAATGCCCGCTGGTAGGATATTCGAGAATCGTTCGGTTGACCGATTGTAGCGAGCAAGTCTCCGCGTAGAATGTGAAGCCGTCCCATCACGCTTTTGGTAAGCGCCTGGTCGATCATGGCCTCGGCCATATCCAATGTCGAGGCGATTAGCCGATGGTGCTTGGCATCTTCGACTTTCAATAGAATGTCGACGACTCCCAGAAGGCAATGGTAGCTGGATTCGCATGGCTGGTAGAGATGCCTGAGCTGAGCTAGCAGCTCCGTGTTGCCATTGTGGTAGGCGATCGCCAGATATTGCCCGAATTGCTGCAAGAGCTCGCCGCGCCGCGTCATCTCCCATCGGTTGTCCGATTCAAGGCCGATAAGGTAGAGGAAGAATTCCTGGCTCGCTTTATGAACCTGTATGCCCGTCCTTGAGCTTTCGGAGTTGGGAATGGCTTCGAGCAGAAACCCCGACGTGTTGACTCCTCGATCCGGCACGGTTCCTTCCGGCATGAAGAACACCGGTCTTTCCGAATTGTCGATGTAATGCCCCAATTTCTCGATGATGGCTTCATGGGGATTGAACGGGCCGTAAATCCTGTCGTTCAATACGAGCCCCTGAACATTGTAAAGCTTTACGTCCGGTCGCAGGTTTTCGACAAGGCTGTAGTACGCGAACGGACCCGTCGCGTCGCCGTAGACGAAAAATACCGAATTCTCCGGCAGCACGTCGAAAACTGCCGTCGCGTGCCTTTCCGTAAAATCGTGATCCGCGAGATAGTTGCGCCTCAAGCCGGCGTCCAGCGACACCGCTAGCATGGCGAGGCCCGCCAGGGCGCTGGCGGCAGGCGCGAAGTATCGGGCGCCGCCGCCGAATCCCGGAGGAAACCGGTCGCGAGCTCTTTCGATCGTCCAGTGCAGGCCAACCGCCAGCCAAATGGCGACCAAGCCGTAGATCGCTATCGAATAGGGGC
>MPMP01000147.1 GCA_002238565.1 Albidovulum sp. bin36 | reverse complement strand
GCCCTTTTCACCGAGTGCTTCAACCCATGTCGTTACCTCCATGAACCGCTCGGCTGCTACCAGCTGGAGCGACAGTTGCTGCGCGGGATTCGCACCCGCTTGAAGAAAGCGCCTTTCCACGGCGCACTAATAACAATGACTTATGATTCAAACTCTAAGAGCTTTCATGGCATTGCCACGGCAGGTGCTCGCCGAGAAATTCCGTTATAGCGGGTCGTTCCTTGAAATTCAGACATCTTGTCCCTTCCAAGCCCGCGGTTGGCCGGGGCGACTTCCCGGCATCGGCATCTGTCTCGAGGATTCCGCTTAGGCAATAGTCTATCTCGGAAAGAAAATCCCGAATCGACGGCGATTGAGAGGCGATATGAATACATTGAAAGCCGATGTTACGACACTAAAAGCGGATGTAACTAAATTGACCGAAAATGGAATTAAATTACGGCAAATGCGGACATATTGACGCAATCAAATTTACAAATTTAGATTTGCTAAGCAGTTTGCGCGTATTTAATGATTAATCCGCCCGTTTTGATCAAGCATAGTAAAAAGTGAATAAGGACCGCAAAGGTCGATTTGCCATGTTTTCCGATTGAATTTCGTGTTCTGTCCCAGTTGGGCAACAGGCGTAGATTGCTGGGGAAGACGGTTCCATCCTAGCGGTAGCTCGGAAGAATCCGCGCGGTGATTGCCGTAAGCGCCGCAAGCATTCCGCGCCCTCGGAACAAAGTGCGGGCGCGCTACGCGACGAGGTCCGCGAACCGCGGCAAGTTCGCCGCAGCTGGAGCAGGCGCGCGCGTTCTCCGGCGGGTCCAGCCGCTCCTCCGTCTCGTCGAGCCTCGGCCGGGGCGTGCGGCCATGATGGCCGGGCGCCCCGGGCTGCTGCTTGGCCCCGCTTGCGCTCCGAGGACGCCCAGGGACGCTTCTCGCTCTTGCTGCCGAACATCGACTTCGACATCGACGACCTGCTCGAACGAAGCTCCTCGTTCCGCGCCTCGAGCGCCGCGACCCTGTCGCGCAGCCCCCGCACCTCGGCTTTCAGGGCGGCGTTCTCCATGCGCAGGGACATGACCGTGGAGCGCTTCCGCGCATCGACGCCGGCCTCCGCGAGAAGCCTGCCCAGCCGCGCAGCCTCCCTCTCCAGCGCAAGGGCCCGCTTCGCCGTCCGGCGAACCTCCCGGACCTCCTCGCGGGCCGCCTTCAGCTTCGCCCGACTGCTCTTGCCAACGGCGTCCCGGCTGCTTGCGCGCTGCCGGGCCCGCACCTCCCGCCAGCGCGCCTCCGCGGCATCCGCGCGGGCCTCCGCGTCCTCGGCCCGGGCCCGCTCGCGCTCGCAAAGGAATTTCCTGTCGACCGGACCGGGAGCCCAAGCCTCCGGCAGCTGCCCGTCGTCGGAGACGCGCGGAACCGGCGGCGTTCCGATATCCTCGATGCGAGTCTCCATGCGCAGCAAAATAGCACGCCGGATTCCTAGTTACCAGTACCAATTTCGCAGTGACTGAAATGAAGCCGCGACGGACTGTCGCCACCGCTCGACCGAACACTTACCGCGAAGCGGGCCAGGAACTACCTGTCCACCCTGCTGCTTGCCGAGACACGCTACCTGCTGCGAACTCTGGCAAGGCGATCAATTGAGTCCAAACCCTAGGGTACATTGCTGTAACTCGCAAACTAGAGAGTCACCGCGATACAGTTTCATCGACTCGGCCTTTTGCTAGCGACATGGCACTTTTGTTGAGCGAATGATGGAAGAACGCGTCATAGCAAAAAAGATCACCGACCTTTCCCGAATAACCTCAATCACTTTGAATGCCTGCATCAAAATCAATCGCGTTTTCCGGAGGCGCCACCCGTTGGCCAAAGTCATCAAACAGGTGAATATTGTTCGCGACCGGGGCAACCGAAAGCACAGCCCCCGGCTCAAATGTGACGCTCCCGGACAAACGGATCGCCAGCGGCTCTTCTTCGCCAATATCCAAATACAAAAAACTGTCAGCGCCTAGATTCTCGGCATGAATCAGCGAACCGGACCATATCCCATCTTCGACAACACTCAGATGTTCCGGGCGCACCCCGACGAAATAAGCCGAAAATTTTTCGGCGTGGCGGCCCGTAAATATATTCATCTTAGGCGACCCGATAAACTGAGCCACGAACAGGGAATTTGGATTCTCATACAATTCCAGAGGGGTGCCAACCTGTTGGATCACACCGTCCTTGAGAACGACAATGCGGTCGGCCAAAGTCATCGCTTCGATCTGATCATGGGTCACATAAATCATCGTTGTGTCCGGCAAATCCGAACTCAGCTTAGAGATTTCAAGCCGCATTTTAAGGCGCAGCGCAGCGTCCAGATTAGATAATGGTTCATCGAACAAGAAGACTTTGGGATCACGGACGATGGCGCGACCAATGGCGACCCGCTGTCGCTGCCCGCCCGACAACTCTTTTGGCAATCGATCCAGATAGTTCTCAAGATGCAACATTTTGGCCGCGTCTTGCACCTGGCGTTCACGCTTTGCTTTTGGTGTCTTATTTAGCCGCAGCGAATACTCCATATTCCGCGCAACCGTCATATGTGGATAGAGCGCATATGTCTGAAAAACCATCGCGATCCCGCGCTCGGACGGACGAACATTATTCATCTGGCGACCGTCAATTTCCACTGTGCCAGAAGTAATTGTCTCCAACCCGGAAATTGACCGCAGCAACGTCGATTTTCCGCATCCCGACGGACCTACGAAAACAACAAACTCGCCCGACTTGATGTCGAGATTTATGTTTTTCAGAACCACGACATCACCGAAGCATTTGCACAGATTGTTGATCCTAATTTCAGACACCGCACTGCACCTAACGCACAAAGACGGCTTTTTCCGTTTCGCGATTGTCGAACATGCGAAACGCTTTGTCGGCATCCTTCAGATCAAACGTGTGGGTCGCCAAGCGTTCCAGATCAATGTTATGGCTTTTGATCAGGCTGAGTATGTCCTCATATTCGTTGATGCTGAAATACCAGGACCCGAACACTGTCAGCTGCTTGCGGATCATATGATCTGACGTCTTGATGTTGGTTTCCTGACCTTCGCCAATCAGCGCCAGACGCGCCATCGGTGCGGCCGCTTCCAGCGCCATATTGTGCGCCTGAGAGCTGCCGGAACAGTCAATTGCCCCGCTCAGGCCTTCCCCCCCCGAAAATTCCCTGATCTGATCCAAAGCATCAGGCGCATTTGGGTCCAACACCAGATCCGCCCCCAACCCCTTGGCAAATTCACGGCGCTCCGCAATCAGGTCCAGCGCCACGACGTTCCCACCCATTGCCTTTGCGGCCATCGTACCGGCCGCCCCCATAGGGCCAAGTCCCCAAATCCCGATCGCAGTTAGCCCGTTCACTCCGACCTTGCGACAGGCCGAAAACAGAGTGCCAAACGCATCAGTCGATATTGCCGCCGCCAGATGAGACATGCCCTTGGGCGTTTTCAGCAAATTTCGGGCGGGAACGAGCAGGAATTCGGCATTGCCACCATCCATCGTGAAACCAAGGCACTTCCACTTGGCGCAGAGATAATTGTGACCTGTGCGGCAATGGTGACAAACCCCGCAGCCTACGGCTAGGTAGACGGCGACATTGTCTCCTTCCGAAAACTCGGCGACTGCTTCACCTGTTTTGACAACAATTCCGGAAGGCTCGTGGCCGCAAATGAATTGATCAGAATCTCCGCCACTGATTACCGCATTGCCATAGTACAACGACAGATCAGACCGGCAAATGCATGACGCTTTGACTTCAACCAGAACTTCATCCGGTCCCGGCTCTGGCACGACTGCGGTACGAATATCGACTTGTTTGTTTCCGGGCAGGTAGACCGCTGTCATTTTTGCCATTGGGTATTCTCCAAATTTGTTAAGTTGGGATTCATTTGACGGCTCCGGCTGATATCCCGCGAACAAAAGAGCGTTGCATGACTAGGAACAGTGCGACGAGTGGTGCAAATGCAATCAGGCCGGCAGCAGCAATACCGCCGTAATCAACGCCGTATCGACCCTGCAAACTTGCCGCGCCCACGGTGAGCGGTTTCAGGCTTTCCGTTTGCAGCACCACGAGCGGCAGCAGATATTCCTGCCATGAAAACAGGAAAACGATCAGAATGAGCGACATCAGACCAGGGCGGACAACCGGCACGACAACGCGGAGGAATGTCTGAAAAAATGTCGCCCCATCCATGACTGATGCTTCGATCAGTTCGTCCGGCACGTCCTGCATGACTGTCCGCATCAAAAAGACCGAGAACGGCATCAACAAGGCAGCCTGCGGCAGGATCACCCCAAGATGTGAATCGATCATCCCCAAGGCCTGAAGGTTGCCGTATAGCGCGACGATGATTGACGGTGCAGGCACCACAAGCCCGGCCAAAAACAGGGCGAACAATGCCTCGCGTCCCTTGAACTGCATCTTGACAAACGCAAATCCGGCCAACGGCGCGCTCAGAACAACCAGAACTGTCACCGAGGCTGAAATTTTCAGTGAGTTCAGGAAAAACACCGAGAAACCGGACTCTTGCCAAACCCGTCGATAGTTTTCGATATTGATCGGCCACGGCACGGACAGTGGACCGGAAAACAAATCCGCCTCGCTGCGCATGGATGCAAGAAGGACCAGATAAACCGGCGCCAACGCGTAGATGGCAAAGACAAACAAGACCACAGTCTGAATATGTCTGGACAGATTGCTCATTTCGATTTCAGCAGCCAGAAGGTTATCGAAGACAAGCTTAGGACGATGA
This sequence comes from Albidovulum sp. bin36, assembly GCA_002238565.1. Lineage (GTDB taxonomy): Bacteria > Pseudomonadota > Alphaproteobacteria > Rhodobacterales > Rhodobacteraceae > JAPPFL01. Next base: position 4,858 of record MPMP01000147.1, on the reverse strand, counting down.
TCAGCAAGACGACTGAAAGAACGGCGGCGTAGCCAAAATCGCCGACTAGAAAGAATGTCTTGTAGATATGCGTGGTCAAAACTTCTGTTGAGTATCCTGGCCCACCTTGCGTCGTTACCCAGATTAGATCAAAGAAACGCATCGCTTCGATCGCAGCGTACAGCCCCAGGAACAGCGTTGAGTTTTTCAACAGCGGCACGGTTATGTCGCGGAATCTTCGCCACCACCTAGCGCCGTCAATTTCGGCAGCCTCGTAGAGTGACGGGTCAATCGACTGTATGGCTGCCAGAAAGATTACGACGCAAAATCCAAAGAACGTCCACGCCCCAACGACGTTCAGTGACAGCAATGCCGAGCTGGGTTCGGCAAGCCAAGCGCCTGCCATGAACCCCAGCCCGACTCCATCCAAGATGTAGTTCAATAGCCCAAACAGAGGGTTATAAATCCAGCCCCAGATGATCCCGGCGACCACCAGCGGAATAGTACGTGGCATGAAGTAGATCGCCCCAAGCCACCGTCTGGTGTTGTTGCTTCTTTCCGCCAGAATTGCCGCCAGCAACAGACCAGCCATCAGCGGGAATGCGAGGGTCAGAATAACCCAGATTGCATTATGCCCAAGGGCTGCCAAGAAAACCCTGTCTCCGCCTAGTCGCGCAAAATTATCCATGCCGACGAAACCGCCCCTGATCCCGTTGTCCCAGTCAAAGAAGCTGAAATAGACAATCTGCAAGATGGGGATGGCGACAAATGTCAAGTAGAGCAGCAAAGCTGGTAACAGGAACAGATATGCGGACCGGGTCGGCATTGCGGGCCCCAGATACTAACGTGGCGGGCCCATGATGGGCCCGCCTATCCAGGCGATTATTAAGTTCTAAGGAATCCAGCGCTCGCCATTGGCAATCGCGACTTCCCATGCGGCCTGCATGGTCTCTAGGAACTCGTCCGCCGAAGCTTCGCCACCCACGAGTCTTTGCAGCTCTGGATATAGGACCTGCGTTACGCTTTCGGGCAGGGTTGTGTGCAGATCGTAAAAGTTGGTTTCTGTTGTCGCGAGGCCACCTTCAAAGAACTCTTGCACGACCGGATCCGCCCCCCATTCCGCAAGTTCCTCCGGTGTCGTGCCGATGGTCACGGTATGCCCTTTCTGCACCCAGACCTTGCGGCTTTCGTCGCTTAGCAGGCAATTCAGATAGGCAGCGGCTGCGTCCTGGCCTTCTGCGCTGGTCGTCGAAGATAGCTGCCATTGCGAGCCTTCGCCCCACATGGTGCCGGCAGCCACACCGTCCGCCATTGGCGGCATCATAAAGACGCCCATGTCGAACTTATCAGCACCTCGGATCATGTCCTGCAAGACCCAGGTACCGGTGATGGTCATTGCGGCGCGTCCTGACAGGAACAGCGCATTCGCCTCGTCATAGCCGATCCCATTGAATCCACGCGGAAAATATCCATCGCTCGCCCAGGCTTGGAAATTCTCGGCAGCTTGTTTGAACCCTGCGTTGGTCCATGCTGTGTCGCCAAAAAATACGTCCTGTTCGGCTTGCAGGCCAACCGTCAGGCCAAGAATAAGCGAAAACGTGTTGGTCGCGGGCCAACGGTCACGATTGCCAAAGGATACAGGCACAATACCATCAGCCTTGAAGGCTTCGGCGGCCGCCTGAAACTCTGCATAGGTGGTTGGAACTGATATACCTTTTTCTGCGAACAGGTCCCGGTTGAAGTAAACACCCATCAGATCCTGCTCCATCGGAACAGCATAGATATGGCCGTCATACGAATTTCTGCCCTTGTAGAACTCGTTTACCTGTGGCCAGCCATATTGGTCATAGTATTTGTCCAGCTTTGCCAACGCACCGACACGCGCGTATCCAGCTAGCACCGAGGCCGCAGGCCAAGTGTAAGCCAGATCCGGGGTTTTTCCGGCCGATACAGCCAGACGATAGCTGTCGCGAATACCAATGGACGGTGCAACGGTGCGCAATACCGAAACCCCGTCCAGTGCCGGTTTGCATGTCGCGATCAACTCATCCATTGCCGGACCGGCTGCGGTGATGCCTGATTGCGAAAATTGGTCCCATTGCGTGATCGCCGTTTCGGCGGCGGCACTGCCTGCAGCCAAAATTGCGCCCACAGAAATTGATATTAAACGTTGCATTTTCTTCTCCCTTGCTTTGTGTTTGCCCGTTCGCTTCATCGGCGACGGGCCATTGAACTCAGAGTATAGATTTCATGTGATTCAGCGCTCTTCTTGCGATGTCATCGGGCTCAACATTTCGGCGGTTGAAGCCTATTTCCATCGCCAGGTATCCGTCGTATTCGACGTCACGCAGCGCCTGTACCAGCGACACATAGTCGACGATGCCGCTGCCAGGCGGATCCCGATTTACGTCCGCCAGATGGACGTGCTTCAGACGGCTACCAAGGCGATAGACATAATCCGTCGGCACCTCGTTGCGATAAAGCGTGTGATAGGTGTCGAACATCGCACCGACGTTCGGACGACCGACTTCATCCATCAGATTGATGACATCATCGCAGCTATCAATCAGATTGCTGTCCGCCGATGTCGGCTCTACCGCGATTGCCAGGTCGCTTGCATAAGCGGCGATTTCGTCAAGGGCTTTGGCAGACCATTCCCAAGCCTGGTTTCGGGATGTGCCAAATACCTGCCATCCCGCGACATACATCAATGTCGGCGCCCCCCATTCGCGACACAGATCCGCGACCTTTTTGTATTGATCGATTGCTGCCGCACGTTCCAACGGGTTTTCAGACGCCACGTTGAAGCCGGGGCCACCGCCGGGTGCTGGCAGCATTGAAGAACAGGCGATTCCAGTGTCATCCAGTATCTTTCGGACTTCCTTACGCTGTTTATCGGTCAGATAATCGGGATAGGCGTGGGGCGCCGCAGCGCCGATTTCAACGCCGTCATAGCCAATACTGGCAAGCCGCTTGATGACTTCTTCCAGCGGGTAAGCCGGTACCCAGACTGGAAAGCTAGAATAAACCCAGGTGTTGAACGATAGTTTCATTATTCCTCCCAACGCATTGACATAGCTCGATTATTCCAAAAATTCACTTGGTCTTGATCTTTGAGCTAGGCTCAGTTTCCAAATCGTATGCATGACCTGTCGATTGCGTTGGCGAGGCACGTGCGAGGCAGGGCGTTGTCCAGCTCGACCTGCCGGAGCCACCGCAGGAAGTTGTCGAGATACTTGGTCGCGATCCCGCGGTAGCGCCTCAGGAAGCATTTCAACTGGCTATGCCGACTGTTGACCGTCTGGATGTGAAACGCGTTCCGAACCCGCTCGCCTGCGGACAGGTTGAGCGCTTCGTGGCGAACGCCCATTGCTGCGGCGCACGGCGGAAATGCGCTATTGCCATCACTGAGCAATACGATGTCCCCCTCCACGACCGGTTCGATGAGGTCTCGCAGGGCATCGGCATTGACCGCCGGAAGAACCGCGCTGACCGTCATGCCGCTGCGGTCGGCGGAAACCAGCACCGGAACCTGCTCGGCCGACAGGCCCCGCTTGCTCGCCTTCCCGCCACGGCGACGGGCCTTGCGGTCAAGGCGCCGCTCGCCCTTGCGGCTTTCCAGCACATAGGTTTCGTCGGCCTCTACAATGCCGGTGAGCTTTCGCGGGTCCCGGCTTTCGGCAGCGAGGAAACGGTGCGGCCGGCCGCCGAGGACCGCATAGCGCAGCAGCATTCCGGCGCGCAACCCGGTGGTGGCCGAGAACTCCTGCAGCGCGCGCCGTGTATCCGCCCGGACGCGGAGATTCCGGCTAAAGCTGCCCGCCCTGAGCGCCTCGACGGATCCGCGCTGCCTGCTCTCTTCCGCAAGGGATGCAAACACATCCTCGGGACCGGTATGCTCTTCGAGAAACCGCTCGAGTCGCGCCCGGCACTTGGCCGCCCCGGGAAGCGGCAGATGCGATATCACCGTCAGATGTTCGCTCAGGCTGTTCGTCATCGGCTCTCCGGGATGGCAATGCGCGGCTGTGGGCAGAACTCCCACAATTGCGGGTATCTACTACAAACTCGGCTGCCCGTCAAGCATCGCCCTGGAGATGGGTGCAGCCCAATTTGTTGTCAGGCAACGATGGCCTGCCTCGCGAGCCAGTCGAGGAAGTCGGGCAGCCTGAGGTTTATGACGCAGCTTTTGAGCGCCAGCATTGCGTTGGCGCCTGTCTTCGACCAGCGGGGTGCCGGGACGCTCCAGCCGGAGCCCGTACCGCCTGCAGCCGCTTTCCACGACCTCCGATCCAATCTGCATGCCCTGGTCGCGGTATTGGTTGTAGCGCATACGTTCGATGTTGTTCCGATAATAGCGGCAGCACGCCTCCACTTTTTTGTACCTGCCGCTGAATGGCTCGAGCTCCCGGATCACCTTGGCGGCCCGGCCCGCCTCGAGGTCCGCCTTGATCCCTTCGAACCGCCGGTCCCGCTCCGCCTTGTCCGGAAAAATCGCCTTCACCGCATCGCTGGCGTATTCGAGGGCATGGAACATATCGAGCACGAAGGTGACCTTCCCGCCCCCGAACAACTCCTCGCAGTTGTTCCGTATCCATTCCGCGCCGTCCGAGATGACGACGAGGTCTTCGGCGCCGTGCAAGCCGCGGCGCAGCGCCTCGCGGTCAAGGCGCATGGCGAAATCGGAGGGATCCCGGCTTCCCGGCGCCGCCGCCGCGCTGTCGATGAGACAACTGGATGTCTCGCTGCCCTTGTCCTTCAGTGCCGCGCCGGTCTCCGGGTCCCGCCCCTCGGCAGTGTAGATGACCGCCAGCTTGGCTTCCCGGGTCTTCGCGCTTCCGTCCTCCTGCTTGCCGGCAATGCCTTGGACATCGTCCTTTCG
>MPMP01000146.1 GCA_002238565.1 Albidovulum sp. bin36 | reverse complement strand
TGCAGAATGAACGCGGAACGATGGCGACCATCTCGCCGCCCGATGCCAGGCGCTGCGCGGACAGAAACATGAAGCCCGTGTAGAGATTTGATGTTTCGATGCCCGCATTGCGCAACGCGACGCGGTGCTCGGACCGGGAGTTTATTTTCTTGTAAGGGGGATTCAAAATGGCGTGGGTGAAATCCGGGCCGTCATCTCGGGGGGCGTCGAAAAAATCCAGTCGCGAGCCAAGTCCGCGAGAAAGGACGAAATCGTCGTCAAGGAGGCTATATCTCGCACTGACCTGCGCGCGGCCGCAATCGATCTTCGCTTCTTCGAGCGTGTTCCCGAGATATCCGAATAGCGCGTGGTCGATTTCGTAGCAGACGAACTCGACGGAACGCGGCTTGTCCGCCGACCTGCACAGTCTTTCGGCAACTGCGGCCGTGAGCGATCCAACGCCCGCTCCCGGATCAAGCACGCGCATGGCCCCCTGCGTTTCTGTGAACAGGCTCGCCATGAATCGTCCGATGGGAGCCGGGGTCATGTACTGGCCTAGGAGCGCGCGACTGGCCGAGCCGAGCTTCTGTGAAGCATCAATGCGATAGAACTCGGTGGTTTCAGCAAGCGCCATGCTATTCATCGGCTGCCGCTCGCAAGGGAAGATCGAGGCCGGGCCGGGGATTATCCACTTTCTGGCGTGCCAGAAACTCGGCGACCGCCTGTCGCGTTAGCCACGATAACGAAACATCGTGCCGTTCGGCTAGGGTCGCTAGCGCGGCATGTTCCTCGTCCCGTAGGCTCACTTTGATGCGTGTTCGGTTTGTTGTCGGAGCGGATTTTTGCATTTTCTCGGCGCTCAGCAAATCGCAAAGTATGCGCATCATTATACATCGCGATGATGCAAATGTCCCACATCCGTTTACTTCAGTTGGAAATTTCTCGCATTTCAAAATTAGATCGTCTTTCGCATATGCTCGGAGTTCTATCGCCTTCGACGGGCAAGTGTCGACTTCCGCGCCGTCATCGAGTGCGGCACCGCGAAATGCCGAACGCGCTTCCGCGAGATTTCCAATTTTATTCCTATCGCTTAACTCTTACAGTTGGCTCCGGCCGCTTCGGCCTTTTTGGTCATCCGTCCGGGATCGTTTCGACCGCGAGGATGTTCCAAAAGCTTTCGAAAATTCCGTGCGCCCGGCGGTCGCCGCGTACGGCGTGATAGCGATTCGGCGCCGTAAGCCGAACAACCGAATCCCGGACTTTTTCCAGTGGCGAGCTGCGGCTAGAACACGAAATTTGATCCGCGCCCTGAAAAGTCGAAAAGACTGGCGCGGCGGCAAATCATAGGTATAGAGAAGCGACTTCCGGCGCGCTTCGGAGACGCCCGAAGGGCGACTATTGAACAGAACCACGAGGAGTACTGGCAATGAAAGCGGCGGTCGTCGGCGGAGGAGTTATCGGCGGAGGATGGGCCGCGAGGTTTCTTCTGAACGGGTGGGATGTCCACGTGTGCGACCCCGACCCCGAAGCGAAGCGAAAAGTCACTGAAGTCGTCGCAAATGCGCGGCGCTCGCTGCCCGGACTGCTCGACGAAGCGATGCCCGACGAGGGCAAGCTAACCATCTCCAATGAAATTTCGGCGGCGGCGCTGGACGCCGACTGGATACAGGAAAGCGTTCCGGAAAGGCTCGCGCTAAAGAGAGCGGTTTATGGCGAAGTCCAGAAAATTTGCCGTCCCGGAACAACTATCGCGTCCTCAACGTCGGGATTCACGCCGTCCAGCCTGCAAGAGGGCGCCGCGCAACCAGGCGACATCGTAGTCGCGCATCCCTTCAACCCTGTTTATCTCCTTCCGCTGGTAGAACTCGTAGGGTCGGACAGAAATTCCGAAACGGCAATGGACAAGGCGCAGCGAACGCTCGAAGGAATCGGCATGAAGCCGCTGCGCATCGGAAAGGAAATTGACGCCCATATTGCCGACCGGCTTCTGGAAGCCGTCTGGCGCGAAGCCCTGTGGCTGGTCAAGGACGGCATCGCCACCACGTCGGAGATCGATGAAGCGATTCGACTCGGATTCGGCCTGAGATGGGCTCAGATGGGGCTATTCGAAACCTATCGGATTGCCGGAGGCGAACAGGGGATGGAGCACTTCATCGCTCAGTTCGGCCCCGCGTTAAAGTTCCCCTGGACAAGGCTGACGGACGTACCCGATTTGGATTCGGATCTCGTCAAAAAAATCTCCGACCAATCGGACGCGCAGTCCGGCAGCCTCACGATTCGCGAATTGGAGAGAATTCGCGACAACAACATCGTCGCAATACTCCGCGGGCTAAAGACTCAGAACTACGGCGCCGGCAGGCACCTCCGCAGCCTCGACGAAAAGTCGGCCATCAAGCTGCAATATCCGCTCAATGCGCCTCTGATGACAGCGGATCGCGTCATTCCGCCGGACTGGACCGACTACAACGGCCACGTCAACGAGGTCTACTATTTGGAGATTTTCAGCAAGGCGACCGATAGGTTTCTAGAATTCGCAAAATGCGGGCCCGATTACGCGTCCGAAGGATACGGCTTCTTTACGGTCGATACCCGCTTGCGGTACCTTAGCGAAGCTGTCGAAGGTCAACGCGTTCGCGCATTTACGCAGTGCCTCATGTTCAAGGGCAAGAAATTGCATTTGCATCATACGTTGAAATCCGACGGCGGGCGGGATCTCGCAACCGGCGAGCACTTTCTGCTGCACGCCGACTTGACGCAGCGCAAGACCGTCGAGCCGAACGCGAAGCGCGTCAAGCCATTGCATGAAATCGCGAATGCGCATTCCGGGCTTGAAAAGCCCGAATCGATTTCGTTCGGCTAGTGCGGGCATTCGGCGGTTATTGAATTCCCGCCCGCCTTCGCCTACATCGGGCGAAGCGCAACATGGAACCAGGCTATTCCGCATCGGTAGCAAAAGCCCCGCAGATTCCTTATGCAAGGCGGAGTTTTCGCCGGAGATTCAAAGTGAAATTAATTGAAACGATTCGCGCGCCTTCTTCGCAATTTGCTTTCGAGCCAGCTGAATCCGCGTCTGGAATCAATGAAGGATTGCCGAACTGGGATTTAAGCGATCTGTACGAATCCAGAGAATCCGAAAAGCTGAGCCATGATTTTGCATGGCTCGAACAAGCATGCCAAGACTTCAGCAGGGACTACGAAGGCAGGATTGCAGACATCGACGCGAACGGCTTGCTATCGAGCATCGTCGCATACGAGAAAATCACTGTCGTCGCCAATAGAATCGGTTCGTTCGCCCAGCTTTCCTATTTGCAGGACACATCGGATACCGAATGGCAAAAGTTCGAAGCCGACTGCGACGAAAAAATCACGAAGCTTTCAGCGCCGCTCGTATTCTATGTCATTGAACTGAACAAAATCGACGATTCACGGCTAATTGAAATGTTCGGCGAGAACGACTCCCTCCGCCGCTACAAGCCTTTCCTGGATAGAACTCGGAGATTCAAGCCCTATCAGCTGTCCATGGAGCTTGAGCGGTTTCTTCACGATCAGTCCGTTGTCGGCAGAAGCGCCTGGCACCGCCTGTTCGACGAAACGGTCGCAGGTCTGGAATTCGAGATCGAAGGCGAAAAGATGCCATTGGAATCGGCCCTGAATTTGCTGATGGACCATGATCGAAGCAGACGGCAGGCGGGCGCCGAGGAAGTCTCGAGGGTTCTGGAAAGCCGGATTAGCCTGTTTTCCAGAATCACGTCGACGCTGATCAAGGACAGGGAAATCGAGGATCGCTGGCGCAAGCTCGATCCCCCCGAGCTCGGCATGCACCTCCACAATGATATCGAACCGGAAGTCGTCGACGCTCTAAAGAGCGCAGTCGTTGAATCCTATTCGGAGGCTTCGCACCGCTATTACCAGATGAAATCGGAGTGGCTGGGACTTGACAAGCTGGAAATCTGGGATCGGATGGCGCCCCTGCCCTACCAGTCCAAACGCAAGATCGGCTGGAACGAGGCGAAGTCGACGGTTCTCGATGCCTACGAAGCCTTTTCGCCCGCCATGTCGGAAATCGCGGCCAAGTTCTTTGAAAAAAGCTGGATCGACGCCGGCGTGAAGCCGGGCAAGACCACGGGAGCGTTCTGCAGCTCGACGACGACGATCGTTCATCCCTACATTCTTCTAAATTACCTGGGCTCGCCGAGGGACGTCATAACGTTGGCGCACGAACTCGGGCACGGCGTTCATCAAGTGCTGGCCGCGGAACAGGGGGAGCTGTTGTCCAGAACGCCTCTGACGCTGGCGGAAACCGCTAGCGGATTTGGCGAAATGCTAACCTTCGCCGGCTTGATGGAAGCAACCCAAGACCGGATGGAAAGAAAGGCTCTGCTTGCAGAAAAAGTCGAGGGCATGCTCGCAACGGTGTTTCGGCAGATCGCATTCTACGATTTCGAGTGCCGCCTTCATCGAGCCCGCAGGGACAACGAACTAACCGCCGAAGAAATCGGAGCGATATGGATAGATGTCCAGCGAGAGAGTCTTGGTCCGGCGTTCAAGTTCATGCCGGGCTACGAGAACTTCTGGGCCTATATACCGCACTTCGTCCATTCGCCCTTCTATGTCTATTCGTACGCCTTCGGCGAACTGCTCGTGAACGCAATTTTCGCGGTCTACCAGGAAGGGCAGCCGGGCTTTCAGGAAAAGTATTTCGACGCGCTTCGCGCAGGCGGATCCAAGCACCATTCGGAACTGCTTGCCCCGTTCGGCATCGACGCCTCGGATCCGGGCTTCTGGAAAAAGGGGGTTTCCGTAATTTCCCGCTACATCGACGAGCTGGACGCCATGGGCTGAGGCTATTGCGGCCTAGGCGCGATTTTCCGGAAACAGGCCCCGGCTGGCGGCCTGCTTGAGAATTTCCTGCTGAATTTTCTCGAAGGCGCGATTTTCGATCTGGCGAATTCGCTCGCGGCTTACGCCGTACTTGCCGGCAAGCTTCTCCAAAGTCGTCGGGGACTCCTGCAGCCGCCGTTCGACAAAGATGTCTTTCTCGCGATCATTGAGAACCACAAGGGCATTGAAGAGCATTTCATGGCGTATGGACGCTTCGTTCTTCTCCGCGATTTCCTCTTCCGGACCCACGGCCGAATCGGCGATCAGATCCTGAAGCTCGCTGGAATTGTCGTCGCCCTGGCGCGCCGGCAAATTCAGGGACGCGTCCGGCGCCGACATGCGCCGGTTCATGGATATTACTTCCTCCTGCGAAACATTGAGCGTATCCGCGATTTTCTTGACATCGGAGGGCATCATGTCGCCGGTCGTCTCGATTCCGAGTCGAGCCTTGATCTTCCTGAGATTGAAAAACAGCTTTTTCTGAGCGCCTGTCGTGCCGAGCTTCACGAGGCTCGACGAGCGCATGATGTATTCGGTTATGCTCGCCTTTATCCACCAGAGCGCGTAGGTTGCGAGCCTGAAGCCCTTTTCGGGATCGAACCGCTTGACCGCCTGCATCAGCCCGACGTTCGCTTCCGAAATCACGTCTTCGATAGGAAGGCCGTAGCCTCGGTAGCCCATCGCGATTTTCGCCGCGAGCCGCAAATGCGAAGTTACCAGCGACTGGGCGGCGGCCGTGTCGGCGTCATTGCGCCAGCGCTTTGCAAGCATGTATTCCTCTTCCGGTTCGAGAATCGGAAATTTCCGGATTTCCTGCAGATAATGGCCGATTCCCATTTCCGCCGTCGGAACCGGAAGGTTCGCGTAAGATTTCATTGCTCGCTTTCGCGTATCGAGTTGCCGTCTGTTCTTTACCGCCATTCTGAGATAGTCCACTTCCCGCTTCCATTATAACGCGCGCATTCGAATTTTCCGCCGCGCGCGCGATAAAGATTCCGTTATCGTCCCGGACTGCCGCAGGAACGCAACGATTCGACGAGCTGCGCCATGTCGGCGGGAAACTCGGAATCGAACTGCATAGGCTTTAGCGTTCTAGGGTGCGTAAAGCCAAGAGTTCCGGCGTGAAGCGCCTGCCGGGCGATTGCGAATCTTTCGTGCGGAGACTTGCTTCCCGTTGCGACCATGCTCGAAAGCCGTCTCCTGCCGTACGTCTGGTCGCCGACCAGCGGATGGCCGAAATGCGATAAATGCACCCGGATCTGATGCGTTCGCCCGGTCTCCAGCCAGCATTCCAGCAGAGCGGCATTCGCCCCCGGGAAGTACTCCTCGACGCGCGCGCGAGTAACGGCCCACTTCCCTCCCAATAATTTTACGGCCATTTTCTTCCTGTCGCGGTCGCTCCTTCCGACATTGCCCTCCATTCGAAAGACGCCGCCGCCTTCAATTGACGAGCCCTCGCGCCTTCCCAGCATCGACGAAGCCTTTCCAGGCAGGCCTCGAACCACGGCCGCATACTTTCTATTCACGGTATGATCGGCAAACTGCCTGGCTAGAGCTAGGTGAGACATTTCGGTTTTGGCCGCGACGATCAGGCCGCTGGTGTCCTTGTCCAAGCGATGCACGATTCCAGCCAACTGCGCCCCCCGAACCTGAGACAGCCTTTCGCAATGATTCAAGAGCCCGTTCAATAGCGTACCCTGCCGGTTTCCCGCCGCGGGATGCACGACCAGCCCCGGCGGCTTGTCGATGACGATGAGCTCGTCGTCCTCGTATCTGATGTCCAGGTCGATGCTCTGAGGCCGAACTTCGGCGGGACCGGCGCGGGCGAGGCGGATCGTCCACCTCTGCCCCGTCTCCGCCATGCAGTCCGGATTCAATTCCGGTTCGCCGCCGCGGGAAACCTCTCCTTCGCGAATCAATTTGGCAATTCGCGAACGGCTAAGCCCCGATTTCTCTGGCGCAAATTCGGCTAGAGCCTTATCTAGTCGCCTTGGAGGGTTCCTGCCCACCACGACGACGACAATATCGCGGTTTTCCGATTCCATGGCCGATGCTCCGAACAACAATGGCGAGCCCGCCAATCTGCGCATTCTGCGTTATTCCGTATTGGCGATGACAATAGTTTTTATCGTCGGCTTTGCAATCATTGTCGCGATTGTCTACCTCCAGTACGCCAAATCGCGGAGCAGCTTCGAGAGCATCATCCCGGACTCGGTCGCCCTTCCGGAAGGTTCGGAGGCTCGGGCATTCACTCGGGGCGACGGCTGGTTCGCGGTTGTAACCCAGCGGAATGAAATCCTGATATTCGACAGCGGCACCGGTCGATTGACCCAGACGGTGGAGATACGGTGACTTCAGAACGGGCGGTTCGAAGCGCCGAGCGTCGGCTCCATCCATTCCGGCGGCCGGCGCCGGCGATCAGGTAAAATTCAGCGGCTCGAACCGTTTCGGTCTTGCCGCGAGCAATCCTTCCGGCGATACTGGGACGATGCGATTCTCCGACCAATTTCTAGATGAGCTAAGATCCCGGCTTTCCATTCTGGAAATCGCCGGCAAGCACGTCTCCTGGGACCCCAGGAAATCCCGGCCCGCCGCCGGCGAATACTGGGCGTGCTGCCCGTTCCACAGCGAGAAGACGCCGTCATTCCATATCAAGGAGCACGAGGGCTTCTTCAAATGCTTTAGCTGCGAAGCGGGCGGCGGAACGATCCAGTTCTATCAGAAAATCTACAACGCGAGCTTTCCGGAAGCCGTGGAAAAGCTTGCGGATATCGCAGGCCTTCCCTTGCCGGTATCGACGCCGGAAGACCGAAAGAAGGCCGACAAGGCGGACAAGCTCATAGCGATGGCGGAGGAAGCCGCTAAATTCTTCCGGCTTCAGCTCGAATCAAGCTCCGGGCGCGCGGCGGTCGATTACTTGCGCTCTCGCCGCCTTTCGATCGAAGACTGCCGCCGCTACGGAATCGGTTACGCGCCGCCTGGGGGAGCGCTTCTCAACCATCTTGCAAATCTCGGCTACGACAGGGAGTCGGCGCTGGAGGCGGGGCTGGTGGGAAAGTCCGCCGAGCGAGGCGACTACTTCGACTGGTTTCGCAACAGAATCGTTTTTCCCATCCGCAGTCAGCGCGGCAAGGCGATCGCCTTCGGCGGAAGGGCGATGGATCCGAATGCCAAGGCGAAGTACCTGAATTCGCCTGAAACGGCGATTTTTAAAAAAGGCCGCTGCCTCTACAATCATTCGGCGGCGAGAGAAGCGCGCGCCCGCGGCAAGCCTCTAATTCTCGCGGAAGGCTACATGGACGTCGTCGCGCTGTGCCAGGCCGGATTCGAAGCTTCGGTAGCGCCGCTGGGAACGGCGGTAACCGCGGATCAGCTCAAGCTTCTCTGGAAGTTGTCCCCGGAGCCGATTGTCGCTCTCGATGGCGACAATGCGGGATTCTCGGCGGCGATACGCGTAATCTACTCGGCGCTCCCGCTTCTCGGGCACAGCCGATCGCTCCGATTCTGCCTTCTGCCGGAGGGGCTCGATCCCGACGATCTAATTTCGCGGCGCGGCGTCGAGGCGATGAAACGGCTGATCGACGAATCGCTGCCGCTGCATCGCATGCTTTGGCTCGGAGAAACTCGAGAGCGGCAGTTCGCCTCCCCCGAAAAGCGGGCCGCCCTGCAGGCGAAGCTGAACTCGGCGATCGAAAAAATCCCGGACGGCAATTTGCGCAAGCAGTATTTCACCGAATTCAAGCGCATGATGTGGGAGGCATTCAGCAAATCGAAAGGCCGAAGGAAGTTGTCCGGCGGCGCGGCCGGAGCGTCGGCCATGCCCTTGAACGAAACCAAGATATCCATTCCCGCTCTGATCGCGGCCAACAAAGCGGAGCACGACGGTCTGCGCGAAGCCGCTATCCTGGGAATTTTCCTTAGCAATCCCGGGCTGATTCAAGAATTCGAAAGCAAGCTCGAGGAAATGACTCCATCTACGAGCGATCACGCCGAGATCATAGCCGCGCTTCTGGATTGCGCCGACATCCGCGACCTTGAGGAATTCAAAGCGGCGGTCGCCGCGAAGGCGGGCGAGAATAAAATTCAGCGGCTATTGAGCCAGCGAAACGTCATGATCGTGCCCGCGATTGCAAAGCCCGGCGACATGAATCTAGCGCGCGCGGCGCTCGAAGTCGAAATTCAAACGCTGTTCGCGGAACGAAGCGCGCGCGAAACAATTAAGGAAGCGCGGCTGGATTTTAGCGAGGATGCCGGATTTTCGATCAAGTGCATCAAGGACGCGAAGGAAAAATTGGAGGATGCCAAGCAAGGGGCCGGGAGCGGCGGGGAGTCGGCGTGGACTACGGCGCCGGTCGACGAAAACGACCAGAAAAAAATCAACGCGATACTGGCTAGAAACTGATTGAATCCGCCGCCTCGCGCATCGAGGGCCTCGGCGGAGAGCTTCGGCGCCGTCGCGCCCTGCCCATTAGTCATTTTCCAACTGGGCACGGAGGGTGTGGATGGCGCTGGCCTCGCCGATCCGGACCGCGCGCTCCAGGGCCTGCGCTCCCAACGTCATGCGGGCGTACCCCTCCCACACCACTTGATGGCCCGGCGGGCCGTCGTTCTTCCGGTTCAGGTAGCCTCCCAGGCGGGCCACCAGCAGCACGGCCTCCCCCAGCGAGACGTCGTCCAGCCCGGGAGTCTCCCCGGCCTCCGCCTGGCAGGGCAGGGCGAAGCCCATTTGGCGGGCGTAGTCCAGCAGCATGGCGATCTCCGAGCCGGCGAACAGATTCTCCGCCGGCAGTTCCGGCGTCGCCCGCCCGAG
>MPMP01000145.1 GCA_002238565.1 Albidovulum sp. bin36 | reverse complement strand
GGAAAAACAGGCGGAATAAACCCCCTCGACGCTTCCCGCGGCCGCAGCCGATCCGCCTCCGCGGGACCGGGAAGCAGAGCTACCCCAACTTGTCTACTTGGAAAGAAAAAAGGCGCAGTATCTGAAAAGCGCCCCAAATAATCAAATGGCCGCGCTTATTGATTAGTATCAACACATGCGTGCTGGCGCCAGTACCCCGGCGGAAGCAGGTCGGTGCATGCATCGCTCTCTTCCCGGCCCGCCTTCGGCCTTCCCCTAGTCAGCGGAGGGTCGGCTTCCGCATTAGCTTGTTTCGAGGCCTGCTCGGCGTTCACTTCGCGTTCCGGCCCGCATGGTCGCTGAACCGCCCAAGGCAGTCCTTTGACACCGAGTGCTTCAATCCATGTCGCTGCCTCCACGAACCGCCCGGCTGCTACTAGCTGGAGCGATAGCTGCTAGGCGGGATTCGTACCCGCTAGAAGAAAGCGCCTTTACACGGCGCACGCTCGACCGAACGCTTACCCGTAGACTTGGTAGCCTTCCGAGAGATGCGTCTCCTTGAAATCCTTGGGTAAGATGAGGGCCGAAGGGATTCTCGAAGGAATCAAGACAAAACGCGAAAACTTTGCGTAAACCTGCCGCTCATGGCGCTTCCGGCGGAGCCCGTGTAGCTATGCGCGAGATGTCAGTGTAACGGGAGCGCCCGCATGATTTGGCTGTTGCGCCTGATCAATGCCAAATGTAGTTGCGAAACAGGGCAAACGAATGCTCGAATATAATAATCAACACGCAAATCACGACGAGACCATGACAATGGAAAGTGAGTTCATGAACTGGCTCGAGCAAGGCGGGGCTCAGACCGAAAAAGGACGGAACTCCCGTGCGTCCGCCGTTCGGAAGATCGAACAGAAGCTGCACGAGTTGGGAATGCCCTTCCAGGATCTGAACCAAGCCTGGGAAGCGGACTGTTTCAAGTCGCTGCGGGAAAGATTGCGCCGGATGCGGGAAGATGCCCGCGACGGGGGAAAGGACTACCGGATTCTGATGCCTGACTCCGAGAAGCCCCGCAAGCGGCTTTCGAGCTGGAGCAGTTGGCTAGGACAATACGGTCGGTTCCTCGACGGCGAGTCTCCGGGAGTGGCCAAAGATGCCAACCGCATCCGGCAATATGTCCTCGAACACTATATCGAGCCCGCCCGGAAGGAAGGGCGCGGACAGGCGGAGGTTTCCGTGCGCGACGTGAACGCGGCGCTTGGTCTGAATGAGGCATGGCCGAACATTTGCCAAGCTCTTGCCGGGCGCAAGTTTCGGATGCTAGCGCGGGTTCCACTGCCGCAGCGGATCGGCGCCGATCAAAGCTCGACCGCGGTATTTCGTTTCGATTTGATCGATTGTCGCATCGACAGGTCGGCTCTCATTCAGTTTCGCAATCGGTTCCTCGCTGTCTGTCCGGATTTCAGGAGCTTCGTCGAACCCGGAACGGGACCGGCAAAGCACGAAAGGAATTTCAAGGTCGAGGCTTCGAAGCAGATACGCGCCGCGTTAAGAATTGCCGGGGGCGACGAAGCCCTCGGAAAGTCCGTTTTCGAAACACTCAAAACGGCTGCGAAAGACGGTCCCTTAGTACGATGGCAGACGGAGGATTTTATCGCCAAACAGCATCTGGAATTGCTCGGCGAGTTCCATGCCGTCATCGGGCAACTGATCCGATCCGACCAAACCGCGGAAGCGGTCCTATCGCATGCGTTCAATGCGCTCGACGCTCTGAAGGAACGAGGCGCTAAGTCGCTGAAGTACGGCGAGCGCATCAACATCCTGTTTTCGGCGCTGTCCATGGTACGGCCAAGTGAGGCAGCTCCACTAAAGATCACGCGGTTCAACGACATTTGGCAGAAGCTCACGGGAGAGAAGCTCTTCGTCGAAGCCTCGGCCGACATGGCATCGGACTATCGCCGCTTCGCGGGCGTCTTCTCCGAACTCTTCGGCATAATGCGCGACGACTGGAAGTGGCAGCCGCAAGACTGGCTGGACATACAAGGATTCCTCTGGATTGCGCAGGATAAGACCGTCTCCGAGCCGCATGAAACAGATATTTCGCCCGACACGGCCGAGCGTTCGGAAGAGTCCATGCCGATTTCTCCCACGAACCTGATACTCTACGGACCGCCTGGCACCGGAAAAACGTTTACCACTGCCGCGGAGGCCGTGAGGCTTTGCGGAGTGCCAGTAGACGAGGATCGCAAGATCCTGATGCAGGACTATCAGAAGCTCCTCGCAGCAGGACGAATTGAGTTCGTCACCTTCCACCAGTCGATGTCCTACGAGGATTTCGTGGAAGGCCGACAGCCGATGACCGGGTCGGACGAGGACGACGACAGCTCCTCCGTCGGATTCCGCCTGGAAACCGTTCCCGGCATTTTCCGGCGAATTTCGGAGCGTGCTGAGAAAAGCCGCGGCCGTTCGACAAGCGACCAGATCAAAGTTGCGGACCGGCGCGTGTTCAAGATGTCGATCGGCGAAGCGAACAACCCGGAAGACGCGCGTCTTTTTGAAGAGGCCATCGAAGGCGGTTACGCGCTGCTCGGTTTCGAAGAAATCGATTGGAGTGACGACAAGTTTGCGGATCGTGAAGCGATCATCGATGCCTGCAAGACCGAGGGACAGATTGAAGGGCACACCGAAGTCAATGCAATGTCCGGTGCCGTCCAGATGCCCTTCATATTCCGCAACTGGGTGCGCAAGGGCGACATTGTTGCCGTGTCGAAAGGCAATTCGCGGTTTCGGGCGATAGGTGAGTTCATTGGCGACTACGAGTACCACTCCAGGCCAGAGGATCACTACGCCCACCGACGCGCCGTGCGCTGGCTCTGGGTGGACCGCGAGGGTGTGCCTGTCAGCGAGATCTACAAGCGTAGCTTTTCGCGTAAGTCGATCTATCAGCTTTTCAACACGGATCTTAACATCCCGGCACTCGAGAGCTACCTGAATAGCCGCCAAGCGGACGTCCCGGCCGAGCCGGAACCCTTTGTCCTGGTCATCGACGAGATCAACCGCGCCAACATCTCAAAAGTTTTCGGGGAATTGATCACGCTACTCGAACCGGACAAGCGACTTGGCCAGCCGAACGCGCTTAAAGTCCGCCTTCCTTATTCCGGCGACGACTTCGGCGTACCCTCGAACCTGAATGTATTGGGCACGATGAATACTGCTGATCGGTCGATCGCGCTGCTCGATACTGCGCTGCGCCGGCGCTTCACCTTCCGCGAGATGATGCCCGATTCTTCTCAATTGAAGGAGGCGACTAGAAATTGCGGGATCGATCTGCCGCGCATTTTGGACACGATCAACGCGCGAATCGAGTACCTCTACGACCGGGAGCACCAGATCGGGCACGCCTATTTCATCAACTGCAAATCGAGGACCGAGGTGGACGCTGTTATGCGTTACAAGGTGATCCCGCTGTTGGCCGAATACTTCTTCGAGGACTGGGAGAAGATCGCAGCTGTGCTCGGCGACTTGGCTTCACACGATAAGCCGATCGAGGGACAATTCCTCAATCGTTCGGTGCTCAGGGCGCCGCCAGGTATTGAGGATAGCGATCTCCCGCCCCAATTCCGCTGGGAAGTCCGCTCCGAAGACGAAGGATTCGATTACACAGGTCTCGCCGAAGCATGATTCTCCGTACCATCCGCGAATGGGAGCATATTGGCTATGGCGCGGATGAGACGACGATCCCGGTACCGCAGGCGGACCGGATCGCGGCGCAAGCACAAGCATCGACATTTTCGGGTATCGGCGGCGAAGGAGTGCTGGAACACGGGCGAAAAGGACTACGCGCCCGGAGCGTGGTAGGGGTGATTGCCACGCCCGACTGCCAGCTTGAAATTCTACCGAAGATTGAAGGTCAGGATGATGTCACGCTGCGCCACCGGCTGATTCACATGCTTGCCATCGCCCTGGATATCCGCATCGATGCCAGGGCCATTACGCATCTCGGTTGGCAGCCCTACACGATACTGGAAATACTGATCAGGCTTTTCTGCGGCAAGCTCGCCGACGCAGTGCGCCAGGGCATTCCGCAGCAATACACGGATCACGAGGAGGACCTCCCCACCCTACGCGGGCGCCTCGACGTGACGCGGCAATTCTCGATCCTCGCGGTGTCGCCGCAGAAGCTGGCCTGCCGGTTCGACGCGCGCTCGTCCGACATAGCGCTAAATCAGGTTATGCGGGCGGCTATCGGCAAACTCTCCCATCTTGCCCGGTCTCCGCATAGCCAGCGCGCCCTGCGCGAGCTAAGTTTCGTCTACGCGGACATCTCGAATGTTCCCCTGAACGCATTGCGCTGGGATCTGATCAGGCTCGACCGGACGAACTTGAGATGGCGTCAGCTGCTTACTCTGGCGCGCCTCTTCCTGGATGACCGCCACCAGCAAACGAGTGCCGGATCCATCGACGGCCACGCCCTTCTGTTCGAGATGAATGCCCTCTTTGAGGAATACGTCGCCCGACTTCTAGCCCGTGCACTCGCGGGAACAGACCTAAGAGTTTCAGCGCAAGGCGGGCACCGCGACTGCCTCTTCGACCGAGAAACGGGGCAGTTTCGAACACGTCCCGACCTGATCGTCCGCCGAGGGAGTCGGATCGCTTTCATCATCGATACGAAATGGAAGCGCATAACGCAGATCCACGATCCCAAACACGGTGTGAGCCAATCCGATGTTTACCAGCTGATGGCCTACGGTCGCCTTTATGACTGCCCAAATGTGGTGCTGCTCTATCCCCATCACGGCGGACTACAGTCCGAGCCAATTCTTCAAAGGTATTCGATTGCGATGCCGGGCGCGCAAGAGAGCCTTTTCGTGGCAACGTTTGATGTCACCGGACCGTACCGGAAACACGTAACTGCCCTGAGAGATCTAGTCATGTGCCGCTTAAGCAAAGCCATCGTCGCTTGAGATGCAAGCCCCTGTCGTCAGGTGCCCGGACGCGCGACGGCCGGCAGCCAGCGTAATCTGTTCTGGCTGTGGCCATCCGAATGATGCCCCGGCTCTCGCAAAAGGCCTGATGGTTGCTTTTACCGGTCATCAGAGTCACCCCGCGCGTGTCAATATCCATCATGCGGCAAGTGCCCCGATCCCGAAGTCCCTTGCCGTCCATGCGAACCCTCCTCCCGTCACCGAATTCCGGTTCCAACCATTCCCGGTCTTCTTCGGCAGTTTTCGCCACGCCAGCCGATTCGAGCTCTGATCCGCGTTCTCATTCAGATCATCGACGGTCGGCACTTTCCATCCTGAAGCGCGCGTGGGTTCGATAGCCTTGACAAATCGGAACGACCGCGCAAGCGATTTCCTGGACAAGACAGGACTACGCGAAAGTTACTTTCCTAAAATTATTGTTCCGAACCGAATTTTTCTCTGGCAACGCAACATTTGATTTGATACGCGCCTTGGCATGCAAGTTTCCGATTCAAAAAGAGGCGACATTTTTCCACGCGACGTTACGGTTCGGCCGGTGCGAGGCTACGCCGAACAGCAGACGTTTGGCGCACGGACGACCGTAGAACCGGCATTTCTAAGGTCTCGGCCGCCGCCGCCGAGGCGAATCGGCCGTCCCCGGACCTTATGCGCAATCCATTCCCGACTGGCGACCTATGATCCGTTACATTTTTCGATTCCGGCGAAGGCGCGGCTTCGGCTCGCCTCGCCCTGTACCGGCTCTGGCGCTCGGCATTCGCCAAGCGGCCCGGGAAACTCCGCTGATAGCGGCGATTCGCGGCGCGAAGATTCTCTCGCCGGGCCTGAGAGCTGCACTCCTTCCCGCAGTAGATGTGGCCGCGGTCGCAGCGAAACATCCGACCCTCCAAGTGCGTGCAGATACCGGCCTCCGGCGAACGGGCTAGCTCCCGATGCTGCGGCCTGATAGAAAGAACTAGGCACTTGTCACTTCGACATGCCGCCGGGATGCGGCGCCGGAATGTACCCAAAGCAATTGCCAGCGCCGCATCGTTCGCAACTGGTCCATACTTGCCGGAAAAACAGGCGGAATAAACCCCCTCGACGCTTCCCGCCGCCCGCAGCCGGTCCGCCTCCGCGGGACCGCGAAGCAGAGCTACCCCAACTTGTCTACTTGGAAAGGAAAAAGGCGCGGTATCTGAAAGGTATCCAAATGATCAAATCACCTCGCTTTTTGATGAGCAACAACAATTGCCACGGCTCAACAAAAAATTTGACCGGGTTTCTTCGAGATCAGGATGTATCGTTTTTGGAATTACATGTTCGACATGCAGATCGCCCTCGCGTTCGCAATAGCTGCAATTCTCGCCAATTCGACAAAATATGTCGTCCCTAGCCTTGTCATATGGATGATAGACTTTAGGATTGCAGTTTTCGTTTTCCGGCCAAGGTCCACGGTTGACCGGTCTTACGAGCGGTTCCGATCATTGAATTGGATAAAGTTTCCCAGGTTCACGCTGCATCAAGCCTTGCCATTTCTCTGAAGCCGAAGAAATGCGACATAGGCCGGATTATCAGCAAAGGGTTCTTCGAGCTTGTCCAGCTTTTGTCCAATTGTGCGGATCGCGTCTTGATCCTGAACGGCGGACGCACTCTCAAGAACTGCGTAATACTCTTCAGCAGCCCGCAACATACTTCGAAACCTTTTGCTTCTTTGCGGTAGTTCCACACCCATTATTTCTTCCGCCACATCTTCTACACTCAAGTTTTTAGGTGTTTCAGGCCTACGATCATCGCTATCCAGGTTAATTACCCCGCCTTGGCTTATCGACTGTATGATAAACGGTGAGTGAGAGGCAGCAACGAACTGAATGGATGGAAAAGTACAACTTAGTTGTTCTACTACGCCGCGTTGCCAGCGCGGATGAAGGTGTAAATCAATTTCGTCTATTAGAATTACGCCAGGTGTATGTCGTATCGCTCTTTCGTTAAGGTGCGGGTTGAGCTGAGAACATCTCATGGCAATGTCCGCGACGGTAGCGGCCATACTACGTTGTCCGTCGCTCAATAGCCTTAGAGGGACGTGTTCAGAATTACGAAATTCCAAGACAATATCATCCTCATCAAAATCGAACCGAGCGTTGACAGCGTGTTCTATGCAATTGGTGATGGCCTGATAGATTCCGGCGAGTGTGTTGAGGGTCCTACCATGCTGAACCCCAATGAGTGCCAAGCGTTTTATCCACGCCATCATGTGACGCGCCGAGGAGCTGGGAGTTAGGCAATTGCGGTAGCCGGCATACCGCGAGATCGGCTTGGCCGGGACTGTATTTCCTTGATGCGCTGGTCTTTGGTCCAACCATGGGCGGTTTGCTCCGTAGTACGCTATCATCGGGAAAATGACATCGTCGTCTTCCAGATTCCTGGCCATAAGGTCTTGCATAGCCATTTGGATCCGTGCGGCGTTCCCGCGCGTGGTCCGAGATTTCTCTGACTCTAATTCTTTTGACCAGCTAAGGGAAATGCCATCGAGCTTTCCATCTGCTTTGATGCAGACAGGAAAGCAGTCCGCGAAATGCCGGGTTTCGCCCGTTTGTCGATATATTCGACGTGCGTCGCGCCGACCGATTGAGGAGCTAGACGCGTGGGGAACTGAGATCAGTGCGGCTCCTAAGGCGACTGCGGCGGCGTCCAGAACAGCGGTTTTGCCTGTAGCATTAGCTCCGATCAACAACGTGAAGCGGTCATTGAAGAAGATCGCTTGATCGGCGAAACATCGGAAATTCTTGATTTGGAGCCGGTCGAGTTGCAAAAATATAATTGCCTTCGGAGAACTAGGCTGAGACGAATGCGTTGTCCGGTGATACCGCAAAGTCTCGAATGATCAAGAAGCAACCTACAGCGAGGGATGGTCGATATCAACGGGGATCACGACGACGGATCGAGCGGGCTGTCGTCGGCATTCAGGCCTACGGCGTATCCGTCATCGAAGCCCTGTTTGCGGAGGCAATCAAGGAAGAAGTATCCGGCCGCCGGAAAGGCCATGGCCGCAACGATTGCAAGTGCCGGCCATGGCAGCATGCCCCGCCGGGCGATATCGCGCGCGACCTTGACGGTACTTACTGTCGGCGGGTTTTGGCCAGCACCTTCCGGGCCTCATCCATCAGGAACGACCGCTTCGTCGGCAGTGAATCTCACGGCCTCCCCGGCTTCGCCAGGGCGGCGGACTTGGCCATCGTCCCGATCTCGGCCCGCGCATCCGCCGCCTCGCTAGTCAGCCTCCCCCGCGGCGCGCCGTTTCCGCCGGTCGCGCGATGGCCGGCATGGACCCGCCGGACAAGGGGATCGATCCGGTCGGTGAGAGTCTCGAAATGCGCGGCAGCCTTCCGCCTCGCCAAAGCGGCCGCGACGATGCAAATCGGTCGGAAACGCGGCAGCCGGCGCAACATCGAATCGCCGCATTTCTCTTTGTCCTAGCTTGCCCGCATGACAGGACGAGGCATCCCGGACCAAGAAGACCGTTAGCCGGTCTACCGAAAAAATCCTTCCATTGTCCTCCCAGGTTCGAAATCGCTTCCCGCCGCCGGCTTTCTCCGTCTCATCCAGATTGTCGCGGAAGTCTCAAGTTGATTGCCGCGCCGCACATTCTCCCGATTTCGGAGGAAACCGAAGGCGCGGGCGATCTTTAACTCCGTTTGCGACCGCGCGCCTTGGCGCGCGCTTGGCGGAAGACCGCGGGCGACCGGATCCGGTTTCTCCGTTCGGATGCAACATTTACAATCTACGGAGACCGTCTGGCCAAAGTGGCGCGGCCCACGTCGGGATGCCGCCGTTTCCGCGAAACGCGAGTAATCGAGCCCGTTCCGATTTCCGCGACTACCGGTACGTCTGCCGGCTGGTCCTTGAACGGGCCGGCATTAGCGGGTACGATCCTTGCGGCCGGCCGCGAGCCGAATACCGCGCTGAAGGAGTCCGCAACGGCACAGCAGGCAAGAGCGTTCCGCGCCGGCTTTCCGGTTTCGTTGGACGGAAGGGCGCGCCGGCGCTAAAATCGCGGCGCAAGGCGAAAGAGGAGAACGGACGTGGCGACGGCATTATTCGATGGCGACGGACTCCGGGACTTCGTCGCCGAAAGCGAAAAGTCACCGCCTCCGGTCTTCGTCGGCAGGACGGAGGCCATCGCGGATATCGAGGCGGCGGCCCGGCGCGCGTGGAAACCCGGCGAATCGAAGCAAGGGAAGCCTGGCATCACCCGCATCCTCCATGGCGCGCCCGGTGCCGGCAAGAGCTCGATCCTCGCCGAGATGGAACTCCGAAGCCTCAGGGCGGCGGCGCCGGGATCTCCCCGCGTTTTGGTTCTCTCCAGCGAACAGCTGACTTCGGATCTACCTTCGGCGCTCGCGGCGGTGTCCGCAGCGGGCGGGATGAATCGCGACGAATGGTCCAAGCGCGCCGGAAGGATCCTCCATCGGATTTCCGCGGTCGGAGTCTTCGGCCTTTCCCTGGAGCTGGCGCGATCCGGCGCTAAGCCGCCGGACAACCTGTTCGCGCTGGCCAGAGCGATGCCTGCGACGGCATGGAACGCTCCGGTGATCGCCGCCGTCGACGAAGCGCAGAACCTGCCTGCCGGCGAGACGACGCCGACAGCCCTTTTCCTTCAGTCGATTCACAACGCCACCAGCGGGCTGCCGCTGACGCTGGTTCTGGCCGGGCTCGGCGACACGCAGGACCGCGCGCAGGAGATGGGACTTACGCGCGGGCTGAAGCTATACGAGGTCGGGCGCCTGTCGGTCGAGGAGACCGACGAGCTCATGCGCGGATTCTGCAGGCGCTTCGGCCTCAGGGCCGAAGGGAGCGAGCCCTTTCTTGCGGAGCTCGCCGCCGGCGCCGAGGGCTGGCCCCGGCACCTGCACTTCGCGCTGCAGGCTTTGGGCGAAGAGGCGCTTGCCGCCGACGGAGATCTCGGGCGCGTCTCGT
>MPMP01000015.1 GCA_002238565.1 Albidovulum sp. bin36 | reverse complement strand
GCGGAGCAATCGGTTCGCTGGGCGCCGACAGGCAGGAATCCATGGCGGAGATGGTCAGGTTCGCCGAGATGTACGGCTCGCTTTCCAAGGAGCGAAGGGAAACCTTGCAAGAGTTTGCCAGCCCAGATTCCCTCGACAACATCGAGAAGGTGGGCGAGCTTTTCGACATCGCCTCGCCCGGCTTCGCCTCCCAGATAGAGGAGGCCCGGAATCGCTGGCGGTTGATGGACGAGGAGCAGGTTCGCAGGATAGCGCAGGCCGTTGCCGAGCTTCCAGAGGACAGCCTTCGCGAACTCGGTAACCTGGTGTCGACCGAGGATGTGCAGGACACCATCGGGCAGTTCGCCGCCCTGCAGGAACTGCTGGCCGAACGCAGCGTTACCGATATCCGCGAAGCGGTGGAAATCGCCGACGAAGTCGCGAAATCGGGGTACAGCGACATCGACGAATTGAAGGCTCGGATCAGCACTAGCCTTGCCGAGGAGCGGGAAAAGCAGGCTCGCCTAGCTGAGGACCTGCGAGCATCGCTGGGGAGGCAGGTGGAGGAGTTCGGCGGCAGCATACACGAAGACGGAACTATTGTGTTTCCAAACTCGGTGTCGTTCTCGCGGGGCAGCGCCGATATAACCCGGCAATTCGCCCAATTCCTGAGTTACGCTTGCGAACCCTGGATCAACACCCTGTCGAAATCGGAGCAGCCGGTTTCGGAGGTTAGATTCGAAGGACACGCCTCCGCCGAATGGGAGGGTGCTCTGTCCGAACACGACGCTTACCTGAGGAATCTCCGTCTCAGTCAGGACCGCGCGGAGACTGTTCTCGCTAATTGCCTCGATCTGATCAAGGACAGGCACCTTCGCGAATGGACGAAAGAGCGCGCAACGGCAATCGGATACTCTTCCGCAAGACCGTTGCTGAAGCCAGACGGATCTCCCGATGCCGCCAGTTCGCGTCGAGTGGTGTTCAGCACCTCGTTCGATCGCGAGCAGGTCATCCAGGAAATCGTGAGTGCTGTTGCCGACTAACCCGGTCTCGCCCCTGCAAGCGTCTCAAAGCTCTGGACGGGTATTGCTGACCCACCAAAGACCAAGTTAGTGGCAAGCAGTCCTGCATGAACCTTGTCGCAACCAGCCAGCTGTTGGACATGCTTCGTCGTGCTCGCGGTCGGGCTGGCGAGGTTTCACTCCTCGAAGCGCCAGCCGCTTCCGGGCACCCAGAAGCTCTGGCAGGGACTGAAATTCCTCTGGTACGGCGTCAAGACAGTACAAGCCCAAAAAAATGGAAAAGGAATAAGATTAAGTTAAGAACGTTGCATTGATAGGCTTGGGAGCGCACCGGAACTCGACGGCGAAACCGGTCGACTGGCGGCTCAGGAAAACGGATACGCGAAGCAAGTTGAAATCACTGTACCCATCAATACAATAAAGGCGTAATACTAGTACTCTTTCAACATGGTATTGTTGGGAAAAGCGACTTCAGCTTCAAGTGAGCGTCCACTGTCCTGAAACGCCAATCGACGGGTGTCGCCGCGGCGTTGCGCTCGTATTCGAAATCGTAGATGGCCGGCTGGCCTAGGCGCGTCGGCAGCGGCGCCCGGGTCTGCCTAGTCAGCTGCTTGCTCGACTCGTCCTTGCAAACCGGAACGGGACCGTCGTCGAAGCCGCGGTGGTAGACCTTGAGCACGTCCTCCATCGCGAAGACAAAGTCCTCGTTCTCCTTCGGAGGAATGCACCAGCACTCCTTCAGCCAGGGCTTGATGCTGTTTTTCTTAAAGCCTAGCGGACCGTCTCGCGCGAGATGCTGTCCACGACCTCCATCGCCACCAGCCGCTCGCCGAGCGGGTTCAGCGTCCAGCGGGCGCATCCGTCCGGCGGCGCAGGGCGGGCCAGCATCGTCAGCTTCGCCTCGCCCTCGCCGTCCAGCTCGCGCGGCTTGCGGTTCGTCTGCGGGCGGCGACCCAGGACGCAGCGGCGGCGCACGCGCTCAACGGTCCCGACGGCGGCGTCGAGTACCGAAGCGATGCTCGCATCTGCCAGGGCTCCGTCCTTGCGGTTCTCGTCCGCAAGGAGCAGGATATGGGCGCGGCGGCGGCGCTCCTTCGATTCCTGTCCGTCAACAACCGATCTGTGCACGGCGCAGTCCTCGCTCTCCAGCTTCACGCGATACTTCTTCCTGCCGGCGATCTCCCTGGCCTGCATCCCCTCCGCGCCCGGTCGGCCGGAATCGTTTCGCGAAAACTATCGAACCGTCGGAGCCCTGCTCAAGCCTCCGGAATTCCCGTCCGCGCCGGTTGTTTGATCCTTGTTGCCGGGAGCATGCTACGGGTTTTGCGAAATGCATTCCTTGAACAGGGCCACATATCCGCTATTCCAATTTTGACATAGTACTAGTTCTTGTACCTATAAGAATTACTACGGAAAATTGACTATCTTGACAGTATTTTACGCGTCTGAAAGTAATGCAGGCTTGATGACACAGTCGCTTTTTTTGCCGAAAATGAAAATAATCCAGAATTCGGCACGAGGCGATTGCGCGTAAAAATGAGGAGGAAACGTTATGCTTAAGAGGTATTTCTTAAATCCTGACGATATGTGGTCGCGGGTTGAGAATGGCGAGCTACTCTATACGCCAATAATTGTTGTGAGCGATAAATCGCATACCCACGTTTATCTGTCGGGACAGACCCCTCGGCTGCCCAGCGGAGAAGTGCCGGGTACTACAATGCGAGAGCAAATTCGGAAAACGTGCGAAAATATTAAGATTGGACTTGAACACGTTGGCGCGACCTTTGACGATGTGGTAACGACAACGACGTATGTGCTCGACTTGCCGGAATACTACGCGGCATCCGACGAGCGCTTTAAGTTTTTTAAAAACAATCGCCCGGCTAGCACATTGCTTCAAGTTGCCGGATTGGGCGTTCCGGGAGCTCGGGTAGAGATAACCGTCGAGGCAATAATAGAAACGGAACGATTGCGAGTTGATGTTCCCGAGGATATTTAGGAATAGTGCCTAAAACTTGGGCGAGATGTCCTAAACGGCAATGGTTTCCGAGTTCTTGTAGCTAATCCTCTGGACCACGACCATGACTATCAGCAGGATTATGGTCTGGATTGCCATGAAAGCGGCAAGCCTTGCCGAGTGTCTCTCCATGAGCAGGAAGAATACGACCGACATGACTTCTGTGCCGTTTCTGTAAAGAAACATTACGGAGGAGAATTCCCGGACAAGAACGACGAAAGTCATCAGCCACGCGGAAAATATGCCGGGCTTCAATAGAGGCAAAAGTATCTTGTAGGTTGATTGCCACCAGGAGGCGCCATGAATGCGGGCCGACTGTTCCAGTTCCTCGTGGACCGACATGCGGACGGAGTAGATTGCCCGGTACGCCAAATAGAAATAGCCGATTACGTAGGCGAAAATAATAATGTAGAGCGTATTGTAGATAGGCGTTCGCACGAACGCGAAAAGCACCATCATCCCGAATACCGCTCCGGGGATGGCAATTGGCAGCAGGACAAGAAGCCCCATCAGCGATTCCCCCCTGCGGGATCGCGTCTGCGATAGGATAGCCGAAAGAAAAACCGCAATTGTTGCGGCGGCTGAGCATCCAATCAGTGAATTGACAATTGCGCGCCTGGTCACATCGTATTCGAACATGACGCTGCGGAAGTTGTCCAAAGTAAACAAATCGATTCTGAAAAAGCCTGCCCAGTATTTCTGCAATCCGACGAGGACGAGGACGATGAGAGGGGCAATAACGGCTATTGTCACATAGCCGAGCACGAGCCCGAAGGCGACCCACCGCCCTTTTCCAAGATTAATGCGCTTTGCTTTGTAGCCTTTGCCGGTAACCGTCGTGAAACTGCGATCGCCGATTATTCGCCGCTGGATCCAAATTCCAGTGCCAGCAATCAAAATTGCGAGCATCCCAACCGATGCCGCCATCGTTAAATCCTGCGGGTAGTCGCTCATTAGCGTCCAAATACGCGTCGCGAGTACGTAGTTTCCCCCGGCAACTCCTAGAGCCATCGGGATTTCAAGCGTGCCCACCGTGAATACGAAGACGAGAACCATTCCGGACAGCAGAGCAGGCGCGTTGACAGCGATGGTAACCCGTCGAAGTGTTTGCCAGTGGCTCGCTCCGTGAATACGCCCAACTTCCTCAAGACTCGGATCCATCTGCCGCAGCGAGGCCACGGCGTACAAATACATGAACGGCGAATAAAAGATGGACTGGATTAAAATCATTGACGTGATTGAATAAACATCGGGCAGCATTTCCGGCGGCCACCCCCAGTCCGTGAGAAGGCGCGAAATCATTCCGGCGCGAGGCACTAAAAGGAGCCTCCAAGCCATTGCGCCGACAAAGGCCGAGATAAATAGCGGAATTACGCATAGTACCTCGAGCAATCTTCGCCCTGGCACGTCAGTTCTGGCATTGACCCATGCCAGCGGAACACCGATCAAGGTAGCGCCGATGGTCGATCCCGAAGCAAATATAATAGTTGTAATGATCTCTTTGCCGATGGACGGATGCTCGAAAATTCGCTTGAAACCGCCGAGGCTGAACTTTCCGGCTTCGGTAAAAGCCGCAAAGACCGACATAGAAGCCGGATAGAGGATAGCTGCGGAAATTACCGCAGCGGCTAGCCAAAATGCGACCTTATCAATTCTCACGTTGGCAAGAAAATGCGGCGCGGCAGCTCGGTTGGCAGCCTTGTTTGCCATTGTCTCAAGAATTCCGATATCGGAGCATGGTCATTGCGCTGTCTGTTCGGCGATTGGCCTGCATCAGCGCGAAGGCAAAGCGATGCACTTCTTTTCGTTCAGTTCGATGTGAATCGTGCGTCCAAACTCAAGTTCGTCCGGACCGTCGTACCAAACGCGCATTCGGCAGAAAGACGTGTCGACAAGTAGCTCTGTCCTGTCGCCTAGATATTGGCTTTTGAACACCCTCCCTTCTATAACATTTTCATCCGTATAGGGCGATTCAGTATGAATCTTGACCCACTCCGGTCGGACCAGCACCGAAACTTGCCCCCTTAAGTCGGCCGAGCCCGCTAAAACGCGTATATTGCGGATTTCTCCCGCATCGCTTTTCAGCCGGATTGAAACAAAGCCATCCTTTGATTTACTGCGATCATGCGGCGTTCCCTCGACAATATTCGCTATGCCGATGAAATTCGCGACAAAATGAGTCCGCGGCTTGCTATAGAGCGACTGCGCGCTTCCTCGTTGCTCAATTTTTCCCTTATTCATGACGAGGAGTTCGTCTCCTAGCGCCATCGCCTCCGCCTGATCGTGGGTTACGTAAATCGCTGTGATATTTATTTCCCTCTGAATGTCTTTCAGCAGGTATCGCATATCTTCTCGAAGCTTCGCATCGAGGTTGCTCAGGGGTTCATCGAAAAGCAGCACCTTCGGCCTGGCAACGATGGCTCGCGCCAATGCAACGCGCTGCTGCTGACCGCCCGATAAATCGGTAGCGTTGCGAGTTCCTAGTTCGCCAAGCTGAACGACATTCAGCGAGTCCTGGACACGCTCCTTGATCTCCCGACTGCCTTTTTTCCGCATTCTTAGCGGAAACGCTACGTTCTCGAAGACATTCATGTGCGGCCATATTGCATAGGATTGAGCTACCATGCCCATGCCGCGGGCCTCCGGCTGCAGAAAGATTCCGTTCGCCGCGTCGGTTACCCGTTCGCCGTCAATAACGATTTCACCGCGTTCCGGGCGTTCCAGACCGCCAATGCAGCGCAACGTCGTGGTTTTACCGCAGCCGCTCGGACCAAGGAGAACGAGAAGCTTGCCTTCTTCGACTTCGAAGTTCACATCGTCGACGGCCCAAGCATCGTCGAACTGCTTGCATAGACCGCTGACTGCGACAAACGCTGCCATCAAGGCCTCCAGGATGCCGATTAGTGCATTTCACCGCTATCTTAGCAGGCGGCCGGCATCGAGCCAGCCGCCCGTGCAACTTAAGGTTCAAACAAAGCTCGCCGCTTTCCGATCGGCGAGGTCGACATGCCGGCCTAGTTAAGGAAGATTGCGGCGAATTCTTCCTGAGCATTGCGAACTAGGTCTGTATTCGTAGCAATCTCCCTGTAGTCAGGTGCGAATGCCGCGTCGCCGATGTCATCTGCGTTGGGAGTGAGAGCGAAGCTGCTTGGAACGCCCTCCCTGCCCGGAACCCGACCTTCGTACTTTTCAAAAATCACCTGGCCGGAATGGCTGCGCAGGAAATCAATCCAGAGTTGCGCTGCATTTGGATGAGGCGCATCGGCGAATATGGCGCTTGACTGCTCCTGCAGCATCACCCCTTCTTCCGGGATTGCCGTTCGGATATGCTTTGCGCCCTGGTCGGAAAGTACATTCGCGTCGGCCGACACACCGAGAATCGATAGCGGACGCTCGCCCGACATCATCATCTCAACGCCATGCATGGATGTCGACGAAATCAAAACGTCCTGCGCCGCCAGCTTTTCCCAGTAATCCTCGGGAAGCCTTTGCTTAAGATAGTGGAAAACCAGTGCAACCGACTGCAATGAAGAACCATCCATCAGGCTCATTTTGCCCTTTAGTTCCGGCTTCAGCAAATCATGCCAGCTTGAAATCTGAAGATCCGGCAGTTCGTCGCCGTTCCACATCGGAAACATCATGTACATGTCGGATGTCCAATACGGCCGATTATTGAGACCTATTCTTTCCGGTAGCTTCATATGCTGATATTCGGGCGACTCGTACGCCATTATCAACCCGCGTTCTACGGCATCCGTCAGCCACGTAATGGCCGGCATCGTCGTAACGTCGCCGGAAATTGGCACGCCCTGGCTAACTTCCGCTTCAATCCGCGCGATTGTCCCGGACGTATTACGAATATCGTAGGACACTTTGAAATCGTCTGGCAGGCACCAATATTCGAGAAAACCGTTCCGGTGCGCATTCTGCGTTTCGGGGGTCTCGAAAACACTTGCCACAACGATCAGTTCACCCTCTTCGATCGCCGCAGCGACTCGAGGGTCATCGCATCTTTCTTCCGCGGTCGCGCCGCCTGCCAGCAAGCCAAATAGTATGGCGCCTGAGGCAATGGCGAGTGCCGATGAAATTGACCTAAAAATTCGATTATACATCAAAACAGCCTCCCTTTTGTTCCGATCATCTGGTTCCCTAAAGTTGCCGGCGAATGCAGGCGACGGTCGGGATCTCAAGACAGTTTAGTTACGAGACTGGCCATTGACAAGTGACGAAATCGCGGACTGTAGTTTTTGAAATCTTTCCCGGTTCCGCTACGATAAACTGCACATTCCGAAAAGAAATGCCAAACTGTCCAATCGACGGGATTGCGACGGATATACGAGAAATCAGGGCTGCTGCTTCAGCCGCGCAAAGCGCAATCAACGGCGGCTCTTGAAAAAGATCAGCCAATCGAGTTGTCTTGAAGGGTTTGGAATCGATCTTCAATGCACCTAAGCATCGGCATGGCTTGATATGGTTTCAGGAATGCACGCTAACCTTCGACGACAACACAGACCGGAAAGCGGATATCTAGCGATTTCCATGAAACGACATAGTTTATTGAATTTATTCGTTTTTTGGAGTCAATCCGGGAAACCGAATGGTGGATTTTCTTTTGCGCGTCGCAGTACCGTGCGCATCTGAAATTATTTCGTCTAATTCGACTGCAATGCGGAATATTGCTGCAATTGATGGTTGGTGCCCTTGGTCCAAAACGCCAGTTTTCCGCGATAATCCATCTAATCCATACGCGATTTCAAGGAAAGAATGGCGACACTTGAAAAACAGAGATTTTGGATTCCACTCTTTATTTATGTCTGAAACTCAAAAAATTTAGGCCTGCCAATTAGGGGATGCCCTTCAATCATCGGGTGGACGGCACGCCTAGTACAACTTGATTCTTGGGCCGCCTTTATTCCTAATGTGGGGGCGGATTGGTTACTCGGTTCGCTTTCTTCTTCTCTTCGCAATACCCCCGGAAGCTGTCGAAGGCGTCGGATTCGATAAAGTCGCGATACTCCTGTGGATAATTTCTTAAAAAGCTATTCATTTGCATTTCATATGAGGACAACCCGGATCTCTTCGATTGATCGCAGACAACGCTTCGTCGGGATTCTTCGATCACGCCGAAGCCGACCGGAAGGCCGGAGGCGTGTTTGGAACCCTGGAGGAGATGTCGGTGGACCGAGTCAGTTTCTGCGTTTCGACAGGCTCTGGGTGCATCGACATAAAATTGAACTCCATACAAATTATTAGGTAGAGTGCTTGGAATCAAAACTATTGCTGGGGCCTTCCGCGATGGGAAAATTCTGCTCTCTGAAAGCGGCCGTTGCCGAATTTCTTTTCGATGGCGCAACTGTTGCGTTTGAAGGATTTTCGCATTTGATTCCATTTGCCGCCGCCCACGAAGCAATTCGGCAGAATCGGCGGAATCTAAAGCTTGTTCGAATGACTCCCGACCTGATTTACGACCAAATGATCGGCATGGGCTGCGCAAACAGGGTCGTATTTTCGTACGCGGGAAATCCCGGCATCGGCTTGCTGAACAGGATGCGCGATGCCGTCGAAAGCGGTTGGCCGAATAGGCTGGAAATCACCGAGCATTCCCACGCGGCTCTCGCGAACGCCTACGTGGCCGGTGCGTCCGGGCTTCCGTTCGCGGTGCTCCGGGGCTACTCGGGCGTCGACCTACCTCGCGTCAACTCTGAAATACAGGAAATATTCTGTCCATTCACTCGCGAGAAACTGGCTGCGGTTCGCTCGGTTAACCTGGATTTGGCCGTTATACACGCGCAAAAGGCCGATCAGGCAGGAAATGTCCTGGTGGAAGGCATTCTCGGAGTGCAGAAGGAGGCCGTTTTTGCGGCGGAGCGCAGTATTGTCACGGTTGAAGAGATAGTGGACGAATTCGACACCTCCGTGAACGCATGCATATTGCCGAACTGGAAGATAGACGCAATTTGCGTAGTGCCGGGCGGAGCGCATCCTTCGTACGCGCACACGTATTACGACCGCGACAACGCTTCATATTTTGAATGGAACGAGATTTCGAAGGATAGGCAGAAATTTCTTGATTGGATGAAATTGAATGTCCTTGACGCGACTCCCGAAGTATTTTTGTCGAGGGCATTGAAGCGGGCGAATGTCGAATGACTGGCTACACTCCCATTGAGATGATGACGGTTGCGGCTTCCCGTTCGCTTGCCGAAGGCGATGTTTGCTTTGCGGGTGTTGGGCCTCCGTCCGAGGCGTGCAATCTTGCGCGCGCGGTTCATGCTCCTGATCTCGTGTTGATTTACGAGTCCGGTGCTGTCCGGGCCCGGCCGCGAAACCTGCCTCTCTCGGTTGGCGACGGAGAGCTGTGCGAGACAGCCCTGTGCACCGTTTCGGTGCCCGAAATGTTCTGCTATTGGCTTCAAGGAGGACATATCGACATCGGCGTCTTAAGCGCGGCCCAAATCGACAGGTTCGGAAACATTAATACGACGATCATTGGCGACTACCATGCACCCAAAGTTCGGTTGCCGGGCGGCGGCGGAGCGCCGGAAATCGCGACATCCTGCGATCGAATTCACCTAATTGTCAGGCAATCAAGACGATCCTTTAGGAAGGAATTGGATTTTCGAACTTCATTCGGTTTCGGTGAAGGCGGACTGTCGAGGAGCGAAGCGGGTATTTTGACAGCCGGTCCCGTTGTTCTATTTACCGACTTGGCGATTTGGAAGCCAGATCCCGCATCCAAGGAACTTACGGTCGTGTCATTGCATCCCGGCGTAACCAGGGCGCAGATGCATGCCTCTGTTGACTGGAACATAAAGTTCGCCGAGCAAGTCGAAATAACCGAGCCTCCTAGCGACGAGGAATTGACGGTGCTACGCGAACTTCACAAGCGAACGAAAGCGTCGCACTTCCCGAAAAAAATCTGAAGCCTTGGGAATACGTATCGCAAGGGTATCAGCTCGCGTGACGAGTGCATCGCGGCGATAGAAGGCGGCATCGAGCACCACAACGCCAACGACGCCCGAACTTTCCGCTGGAGCAGAAAGCCCGAGGAACTCGTCGCCTCGTGAAAAAGTGGTCACGAGAAGCTGCAGGAAAGAGTATCGTCCGTTCGAATCAAAGCATTAGTTCCAGAAATTAGCGAAACACCTTTTATCAGCAGTCTACGCTATGCATTGAGCAAATCCGAGGTGGAAGCCTATCACCGTGACGGTGTAATAGGACCCTACTCACTGCTGTCTCCCGCAGAGATGGATGAGGCATGGGCCGGGATTGATCGGGAGATTATCGGCCCAGGCGCCACCGACCCCGATCTGGACTATCATGACCGCCATCTAGATCACAGCACCGTGAGCCGGATCTGCCGCCGCCCGGAATTGACCGATCGCGTGGCATCTCTGCTCGGTCCCGACCTGATGATATGGTGCTCGTATTTTCAGGTTAAGCAACCGGCGGCAAGGGCTGTCGGAAATGCGCAAATCTACACGAAGGTACCGTGGCATCAGGATGGCGCATACTACGACCTCCAGCCGCAGATTTTGGTGTCGGCCTGGATCGCCATTACCGAATCGACCAAGGAAAATGGCTGTTTACAGGTGGT
Organism: Albidovulum sp. bin36; assembly: GCA_002238565.1. GTDB lineage: Bacteria > Pseudomonadota > Alphaproteobacteria > Rhodobacterales > Rhodobacteraceae > JAPPFL01. Next base: position 62,372 of record MPMP01000015.1, on the reverse strand, counting down.
CGCCGGTTCTCACCTAAAAACATTCGATCACGACATCGATCCGGGGAGATTCGAGTTCGATCGCTCTGTTCCGGAAGAAGCAATCGACTACAACTTGGTACGCGCGCCGGTACTGCGTCCCGGGGAGTTCGTGCTGTTCAACGAGAACACCGTGCACTCCTCGGGCCCCAATCATACGTCGCAACCGCGTGTCGGCCTGACGCCGCGTATAAGCGCGCCGTTCGTCCGGGTGACCGGCAATCCACGCGGCGCGGGACGCGATCGCGACCGTCACGCACCGGACGAGCTGCGCGAGGTAGCGATGCTACGCGGCGGCGACTACACCGGCCGGCAGCGGGTCGCTCCCCTCCCCTGAGGTGATCGCTGACACCTCGCGTCGCGGATCTGCTGCAGATGACTGGGCGGTCATTGTTGAACTGAAGTCGGATCCGTCGATTCCTCCGCCGCTGCGCCGCATCGCATTGCACGATGCCGGGGCCAAGACCAAGGGTGTTTCGTAAAACGAGTTTCTTGGCGTACAGGGAGCGGATCGCGAAGTCGGACGCGCACAACCTGCACGAGCACCTTGCGAAGCACGAGGAGTCCGTGCTGCGCTTCATGGCGGAGCCGGTCGTCAGCTTCACCAACAACGCCGGCGAGCCGAAAATCAGGATGGCGAAAGTCAAGATGAAGGTGTCCGGATGCTTCCGCACCCAGCACTTCGCCGAGGCCTGGTGCCGGATATCAAGCTACCTGAGCTCGATGGAGGCGCTCGGATACAACCCCCTCGTCGCCATCCAGATCGCCCTCACCGGAAACGCCGCCGATATGCTAAAGTCGCACAGCGGCCAGATCGAACCTGAAATGGTGTGAGCAGTTACTCGCAAGGAAGAATTAGTCTCCGGATTGCACGGCAATTCTAGTCTTCGACTGCGGCCGTCAGATCATACATGACAGTGCATCCGGGTACTGCAAGTGGACCGCTCGTGCGAAATGCCGTCGTGGGCGGCACACGATTTGGGATGGCGTTTCGCCAGTGAACTTCAGCCTCCGGGAAGTCATTCAGATCCGTGTGTATTGCGCGCCTTTTGACAAGATTTCCAATGCTTGTGCCGGCGGCCTCGCAAATCGCTCGAACATTCTTCAGGATGTACAGAGTCTGCAGTTTGGACGCGTTCGCGTGAAACGGAAAATTTGGATCGATTCGAGCCTCCTCGGCCAAGCCGTTCTCGTAGTCGGAAGCAAGCTGGGAGGATAGGAAGAGGAATGGGCCGGCACGAACGGCTTGCGGTTCCGAACCCAGCGGCGTTGGCGCATTGCAGGTGGATATTATTTCCTTCTTGTATGGTCCGGCGGGGTCGACGGCAACCAATTCGATTTCAACGACGCAGTGAGGGACTGCCAAAGGAGACTGGATAACGATCCGCGCCGGTGGGTCATCCGGAAAATACCGACTCCAAACCTCATCAAATACTGCAAAATCCGACATATCTACCAAGTATATTTCTGCCCTGACGACATCGCCGAGCGTGCAGCCGGCGTCGTCGAGCAGCATCTTCAAATAATCGAGAACGTATTCGGTTTGAAATCGAATAGGATTGCGCCGATATCTCAATTCGGGATGCGGCACGATTTCATCGATAGGACCGCGCGGACCGGTGGGCGTTGTGCCTCGAGTGAATACGAAGCCGCCGCCTCGGACCGCCTGCGAATACACCGACCAGCCAATCGCCGCGACCTGTCCGATTTGCTGGACGCTTTTGATCTGGACCAATTCGCGGCCCAGCTCTGAATCATCCGCAAGCGTCGTCATATCCAGGGAAACCGATGCGCCGTGAACCGGCAATTCGGGAACTATCAGCAAACTGCTCGGCGGTGGTCCCTCGATATCGAACCACTCTTTCCTTACTCGCAAGGCCATATCCACTTCCGAAGGGTCGGTATGGTAGGAATTGATCTTGACGCATTTTCCAAGCGAAGAGCCGAGGCCCTTCAGGACATTGTCCAAATTCGAATAAATATAAGTGAGTTGCTTGTGAATGCTTGACCCGTGCCAATAATAGTTTGGCAGCAGTTTCGCTTCGCTTGGAATTCCTTGAATCGGATGGGCTGCCAATTGGCCGCCGACGAAGACATGATCGCCCGCCCTAGCTGCGAGCGGCGGCGAGCCGGCCGGTGCGTCGGGATGATGCGCGAATTCGATTTTCATCTTAGTTTACTCCTCCTCCTTGTTCGATTCCATTGGTCATTGCACCTCCGCATACTCGAAACGAACGGGGCTTAACCAAAGCCGCTGCATGGAATGCGTCAACACTATCGGATTTGGAATTTCGGACAAGGCTTGGTTTATAGCGTCGCGCAAGATCCGGATAGACCGGTGGAATTTCAGCCAATCGTTAGAATGTCCTGCAAATTCTGGACGGAGCGATGCTTGTAGGGTAGAGTGGGCGCCAATAATTCGAACTCTCGCTCCGGCGTTCTCAAGCACCGTGTGACGTGGGGGTTTCCGCTGTTGCAGTGAACGGAGGCGCCGCAATCGCCATGGACACTTTTGATACCATCGACATTCACGCACACTTCTATCCCGAATCCTACTTGAAGATGGTGGAGTCCGAGGGAAAGCCGCACGGCATTAGCTGCGACTGGCCCCCCGGCGGGTCGCCTTCGATTGATATAGGCGGAACCATCATGCCAATTGAGAAAAGGTTCTACGATATTGAAGATAGACTGGCATCGATGGACAAGCAGCGCGTTGGCGTTCATGTGCTTTCGCTAACCCAGCCAATGGTCTATTGGGCTCCGCGCTCACTTGCCAAGCGATTGTCGGAAACTTTCAACGATGCCTGCGTTCATGCGCACTCATCGCACCCCGATAGATTCGCGTTCCTGGCCATGCTTCCGTTTCATCATCCAGATCTAGCCCTTGAGGAGCTGGAGAGAATATCCGGCAAACCCGGCATAAAGGGAATTTACATGGGTACTCGCGTAGGCGATCTCGAATTGTCGGACGAAAGCCTGTTCCCCGTCTACGAGGCCGTCCAGGAATTAGGGCTAGCGATTTTTCTCCATCCAATTCGCGTGGTGGATCCGCAGAGGCTTCGGAAATTCTACCTGACAAATTTAATAGGAAATCCGACGGAATCCGCGATTGCTGCGTCTCACCTAATTTTCGGTGAAGTGCTGGATAGGTTTCCCGGGCTAACATTTTGCCTGCCTCATGCGGGCGGAACATTTACATTCCTAATCGGGCGGATAACGCATGGCTGGGGAGTTCGACCCGAATGCCGCCATCTGAACAAGTCGCCGGAAACCTATCTTCGTCGATTTTATTACGATACCATCACGCATTCGCATCAGGCTCTGGACTATTTGATCTCGGTTGTGGGCGCGGACCGCGTGCTGCTGGGAAGCGACTTCTGTTTTGACATGTCTTATGAGCGACCCGTCGAATTCGTGACCGAGCATTCAGGATTGAGCCCGGGCGAACAATCATTAATCCTTTCCGGAAACGCGCGCAGGCTTCTTTCGATGTAATTGAGTATGCTTTGGCACTGCTCCGAGAGGCCGCGCGCTATGATCGTTTCTGCCAAGTTTCTGCAAACCTAATTGAGGAGGTTGCGAAATGCCATTGAAAACCGTGCAAGCCGAGGGAGTTCCGCAGGCGTGGCCTGAATATCCCTTAGCCGTTCGCGGCGGCGGATTTGTTTTTGTATCCGGGACCCGTGGAGGAAGGCCTGACGGTCAGGCCGGTTCCTTCTCGGACGTGCCTTCAGTCCTGAGCAAGAATTCGCAGGGCTTCTGGCTGGTAGATGAGCAGGAGGGCGACGCTACTTCCGATGCGTGGAACGCGCATGCCCGCATGGATACGATACTAAAAGCCGCGGGAACGCAAAGCGACCAAATTCTGCGGCAGAGAATGTGGCAGAAGGATAAGAGGTTTTTTCCCGTACTTGAGCGCGTGCGGAAGTTTTGCCAGCCGGAAGCGGCGCCGAGCAGCGGCCTCGGAGTTTCTTCAGTGGGAGGGCGTTTCGGACGATGGTACGGAATTGAGAGCATTGCGGTCGATCCGGAGCATCCCAATTATCTAGGTCCCCGCCGAGTTTTGACGCCCGCTCTTCATGCGGCAAATCCATCCGCCTCGATTTATTCCCAGATGGTCGCAAGCGGGCCGCTCGTATTTCTTGCAGGTCATATTCCCATTCGAACCGCCGAGCCGAGAAAACCCGTAGTCGCCAGTTTCGACGACATACCGGAGCAAGGACGATTCCTTGCGACCGGACGCAGCCATCCGGATGCGCGCGACGGGCCGATCGCGGCGCAGACATGGTTCGTATACAACGAAATTCAGCGCGCGCTGGAATCTAACGAAATGTCTATGCGCGACATTGTCCATGTTCGGGTCTATCTCTCGGACCTGCGGGACCTAGCGATCTTTCATCGCGTCCATACGCATTTCTTTGCAAGTTCTGCGCCCGCAATGACTATCGTCGGTTTCGACGAGGTTGGCCACAAGGGATGCAGAATCGAAATTGAACCGACCGCGCTATTGCCGGGACGGCTTCAGCGAACGGACGTGTCCTGGAATTGCGGGCGCCCTTATTCTGGTCCTGCGGCGTGCAGAGCCGGGCCTCTTTTGTTTTTCGCCGGCATGCTGGGCATCGATTCCAAGGGGTGCATAGCGACATCTGCGGATTCCGTAGGTACGGAAGTGGAATTCATTCGTTCTTTGGAAGATGCGTCCAGTTCGCCTTCCCTGCCGGCTCAAGTTTGGTGGGCTTGGCGACGCCTGCTAGATACTTGCAAAGCATCGGGCTTGGGCATTGATTGCATCGCCAAGACAGTTGTCTATCTTCGCGAAGAGTCGGATGTAGCCGTTTACGAGGCGATTCGCTCCAAATTGCACCCGCATGCGCAACCCGCATTCGACTGCGTCTTCGTCCAAAATCCAGGTCCGATTGAATCCGTTGCGGTCCAAATCGATGCTACGGCCGTTCATTGCGACTAGACAGGAATGGAGTGAAACCCCTGAGTCTAGTGGCCGCGCTTTAAAAAGAATTTTGGCGAGCATGACTCTCCAAATCTTAAGACGCTGAACCCACCGGCCTTATCACCGTGGCATGCCTGCAATCGCGCCGTTTTCCTGCAATCTGCGATCAAGTATCCGATTTTTCCAGGCCGAATCCCGGAAAAAGAAAGACTAGTTAAATAAATATTGGTGTTAGCCCGCATTTTTTGCTACGAATTCGGTAATATAATAATGAGGAGGAAAGCATGAAAATTTTTTCGTCAATTATAGGGTTGCCGATTGCGGTCGGAATGGCGGTCGCTGGCGCGGCGATAAATGCCCAAGATATGTATCCGGACCGTCCAATTAGCGTGGCTGCTTGTTATCCGGCCGGGGGCGGAGTCGACCGAAATCTGAGGATGGTAGAACGCGTCGCGTCCAAATATCTTAGCCAATCGCTTCTGCCGCAATACAGAACCGGTGGATCCGGCACAGTTGCCATGCAATACATTAAGGATGCTGATCCCGACGGCTACGATCTTGCAATTTGCGACAACGGAGGGGCTATAATCGCGCCTATCGCGCAGGGCCTCGATCTGGATGCCGACGACTTTACGCCTATCGCGCAAGTATCGTTCGTTCCCTGGATCATGACGACCCGCGCAACATCTCCCTACGACAGCGTCGAATCGTTTATTGCGGCTGCAAAGGCGAATGGTCCGATTGCGATCGAAATTTCCGACATTGCGACTTCCGACCACTACGGCTGGTTGCTGCTGCTCAAGGAGGCAGGGTTGTCGGCGGAAAAATTCAAGTGGAATCCGCACGGCGGCGGCGGACCGAAAATGCGAGCGATTATCGCAGGCGAAGGCGAACTCCTGTTTGACGACGCCGGTGAAATCGAAGGCTACGTCAAGGACGGAACCCTTCGCCCGCTAGCGGTTGCCTCTAGTTCTCGTCTTGCGCAATTTCCTGACGTTCCCACCATGCAAGAGCTTGGCTACGACGTTATCGCAGGGTCTTCCGTGGCGATTTACGGACCTCCCGGCTTATCGGACGACAAAGTGGAAACTCTACAAGCCGCGATGCGAGAGATCAGGGAAGATCCCGCATTGCTCAAGGCGTTTGAGCTGACACTGCAGGATCCGACAACATTCCTGGTCGAGGAATTCGAACCGGCTTGGAGGCAGGACTGGGCGAACGCAGCGGAACTGCTCAGAGCTGCTTTAGGGAACTAGAAGCGCCGGATCAACTAGAGCAAAAGTATTGAGGTGGCTGCTCGAGGGCACGCTAGCGGCAATTGTATTCGTTGCTGGCGTGGCCCTCTTCCTGAAAGCGCCCGATCTGGTGCGGGGCTGGGCATTTACTATCCCCGGTACGACCGACGTAGCGCTGGAGCCGGACTTTTTTCCGCGACTGTCATCGATTGTCCTCGCAGCCGCTGCAATCATCGTTTTCGCGACAATCCCGCTGCGCACCGATACTCTGCCTGCCGTCGGCACGACCGCCGAATCTTATTTCCGGGTCTGCGCTGGGCTCGGCGGAATTTTGATTTACCTAATTTGCGTCGTATTCCTCGGGTTCGTCGTGTCCACGGTGCTGTTCGTCGCCTGCGCGACTGTCGCGGGCGGATACCGAAACCTGCTGGTGATCATTCCCACAGCCATATGCGTAGCCGTGTTGCTTCGGCTGGTATTCAGGTTCGGACTTCATGTCGGCTTGCCAGTCGGCGTGCTGATTTAGAATGAGTCTGTAGAATTAATGCTTGAAGATCTCCTGGCGGCCGCCGTTGTAGTTTTCAACTGGCAAACTATTGCGGCTATTTCCCTTGGTACGATTGTCGGCTTAATGATCGGCGCAATTCCGGGCTTAAGCGCGACCATGGGCATGGCGCTGCTTTCGCCCTTCACATTCTTTGTAGGGCCGCTGATTGGAATTCCGTTTCTAATCGGACTTTTCAAGGGCGGAACATTCGGAGGCTCGGTGTCGGCAATCCTCATCGGGACTCCCGGAACCGCAGCGAACGCGGCGACGCTGCTCGACGGATATGAAATGCGAAAGCAGGGGAAGGCAAGCGAGGCATTGATGGGCGCGCTCAACGCTTCGCTCGTCGGCGATGCATTCGGAACGGTTGCCTTGATATTCGGTGCGCCGGCGCTTGCATTGATCGCCATTCAGTTCGGCCCGCACGAGTTCTTCGCCCTCGTTTTGTTTTCACTAACGATGATTTGCTACGTGTCGGGACGATCATTGGCCAAAGGGGTGCTTGCCGCATCACTTGGCGTTTTCTTCGCTCTCATCGGCACCGACCCGATTGGAGGCACTCAAAGGCTGTCATTCGGTCTGCCCGAACTTCAGGGAGGGTTGAACGTCATCGCGCTTGTGACGGGTCTTTTCGGTATCGCGGAGGTTCTTATTCAGATGGAGTCGTTCGGGCGAACCGGAAAGCCAGCCGCGGATTCTATCGGCGTTCGGATCGCCGGCACCGGAATGCAGCTTGGAGCGGCCGCAACCCACCTGTGGACGATCGTGCGTTCGTCACTAGTGGGTACATTTATCGGAGCTTTGCCGGGCATCGGCTCGGAAACGTCTCCGTGGGTGGCTTACGGCCTCGCGAAAAGGGCGTCCAAAAACCCCGAAAAATTCGGCCACGGCGCATTTGAAGGCGTCGTCGCGCCGGAAGCTGCAAACAATGCGGTATGCGCCGCGGCAATGATTCCGATGCTCGTATTCGGCATTCCGGGCGATATCGTAACCGCGATTTTAATGAGCGCATTGATCGCGCAGGGATTGCAGCCGGGGCCGTTTCTGATTTCGGAACATCGGGACGTGATTTTCGGATTGTTCATGTCCGTGCTTTTTGCAACGGCTGCGCTTTACATTTTCGGCCGTTTGACAATGAGGTGGTGGATCAAAGTACTGACCATTCCAAGGCCTCTTCTTTATTCGATCGTCGTCGCGTTCTGCGTCGTGGGCACCTATTCGGTTAAATCGAGCAGCTTCGACCTCGCGGTCATGTTCGTGTTCGGAATTGTTGGCTACGCTATGCGCAAACTCGATATTGCAATAGCTCCGATGCTTCTTTCCTTTGTTTTGGCGAAAATTCTCGAGGAATCGCTTCGCAGGGGGCTAATTCAGTCGGACGGGAATCTTCTGGCCTTTTTCGAGCGCCCAATTACTGCCATAATTCTGGTACTTACGGCTCTTGTACTCGTTACATTCGGATATCTCGAATTGCGGCGAAGAAGGCGAGGCAAGCGCGGCGGAAATGACGAAACAGCCTAGTCGGAAAATGGGCCGCCCGGGCTTGGAGCGAATAGAATTCTCAGCGAGGCGCGCTGCGAGATACAGGAGCTTGGATGAGGCGAAATGCAAATCGAAAAATCGCAGGACATCGAACTCGGTGGAATGAAAGTTTCATCCGTGGCCCACATTGCCGTGGCGGTTCCCGATCTCGAAAAGGCCATGTCGTTCTACCATGACCGGTTTGGAGCAAAAATCAGTGCGCCGACCGAAAATACCGCGCAGGGCGTTAGAATAGCTTTCGCAGAATTTTCGAACACGAAAATCGAGCTGCTTCAGCCGCTGAAAAAAGTGTCTCCGGTTGGCAGATTCATAGAGAGAAATCCAAGCGGCGGCATTCACCATATTTGTTTTTCCACCGAAGATGCGGAATCGGCGCATTCAACTGCTGAGGCTAATGGACTGCGTCCTCTCCAAATGCCTGAGCAGGGCGTTCACGGACATCCGCTTTTCTTTCTCCACCCGAAGGAAACATTCGGCGCTCTTATAGAAATCGAGGAATCGGGATAAGGCGGCGAGCATGCAAATATCTGAATATGGAGGTGCCAATGAACCAGCAGAATACAACTAAGTACGGCGAAATATTATATGAAGTCCGCGATCACGTCGCGTGGGTTACCATCAACAGGCCCGAGGTTCGAAATGCCTTTCGCGAGCAGACTCTTGATGAACTGATTGACGCGTTCCGGTCGACTCGCAACGATCCCTCCATTACCTGCGCGGTTGTAACCGGGGCCGGGGATAAGGCGTTTTCCGCTGGCGGCGATTTCTTTGCAATGAAGCGTTTGAACTGGGTCAACGCCGCTCATTGGAATGATCGCATGCTAGGGTTGGCCATGACAATTCGGGGGTTGCCGATTCCAGTCATCGCAATGGTGAACGGCTGGTGCATGGGCGGCGGACACGAACTTGCGCTTTGGTGCGATCTGGTCATAGCCGCAGATGACGCTCGCTTCGGGCAAACAGGCGCTCGCGTCGGTGCCTGTCCGACTGTAGGAGCAACCCAGTATCTCCCGAGACTGATTGGCGAGAGACTTGCCCGCGAAATGATTTTCCTATGCCGAACCTTTAGCGGCGAGGAGGCAGCTCGCATCGGGCTGATTAACAGAGCCGTCCCGAAATCAGAATTGCGAAAAGCGACGGAAGAATGGTGCGCCAAATTCAAATCGCTTAGTTCGCAGACAATACGCCAAACAAAAAAATCTCTAAATCACGAGTCCGACGAGCTTTATGCGTCCTGGCAGCAGGGCATGGAACTGCTCGCGCACGTCTGGGGCTCGGAGGAAGCGATGGAGGGCATGAATGCCTTCCTGGAAAAGAGGAAGCCTGATTTCCAAAAATTCCGGGAACGAAACCGCGCGGTCGTCCAGGATTATCTGGAAGGACTCGCCGCCGATGAAAACATGGCGCCCCCAAAATCAGCGAAATCATGAATGTTGGTTCGGCTGGGCCCGGAGCCCTCTCCGGCATCCGCGTCATCGATCTGAGCCGAATACTTGCCGGGCCCTTCTGCACGATGAATCTCGGCGACCTCGGAGCGGAAGTCATCAAGGTTGAACAGCCCGGAAAAGGTGACGATACGCGCGATTGGGGACCGCCGTTCGCCGGAAGCGAGTCAGCGTATTTTCTCGGAGTCAATCGAAATAAGAAGGGCATAACGCTTAATCTCAAGGATCCACGCGGACAAGGAATTCTCAAGTCATTGCTTTGTTCAGCCGATGTTCTGGTCGAAAATTTTAAATCCGGGACTCTCGAAAAATGGGGTTTCACCAGGGAGTGGCGTGAGCGAGAGGCGCCGCAGCTGATTCATTGCGAGATTACAGGCTACGGCCCCGAAGGCCCGCGCGCCGGCATGCCAGGCTACGACTTTCTCATGCAGGCGGAGAGCGGATTGATGAGCATTACCGGCGCGGCGGATGGCGAGCCGGTAAAGCTGGGCGTGGCAATCGTCGATGTATGTACCGGAATGTATTCGGCCATGTGCATACTTGCCGCGCTGAACTATCGCGAAAAGACGGGGCGCGGGCAAAAAATTTCCGCGTCTCTCCATTCCACAAGCCTTTCCATGCTGGTCAACGTTGCTTCAAACTATCTGGTAAGTGGCAGAAATCCCGGCAGATTCGGAAACGGGCATCCCAACATAGTTCCCTACCGTGCGTTTTCGTGTTCGGACGGAAGCATTGCGCTTGCGGTAGGAAACGATAGCCAATTCCGAAGACTCGCAGAATGCCTGGGCCGTTCGGATTGGTCCGACGATTCCCGGTTCAAGCGGAATGAAGATCGCGTGCGGAACCGCGAGGCGATCGATAGACGGATCGGCGACATAATGAAAACGCGGGGTACGGCGCATTGGATTGAACTTTTGCAGAGGCAGGAGATTCCATGCAGTCCGATCAACGACGTAAATTCCGCATTGAATGATCCTCAGTCGCTGGCTTCCGATATGGTCGTCGATATCGAGCACGCTACAGCGGGCCGAATCAAAATGCTGGGAATACCATTCGCCCTTAGCGATACGCCAGCGTCAATAGAACGCCCGCCGCCGGCTCTTGGAGCGGATACCGAACAAGTTTTGTCGGATTTGCTCAAGCTTGACCAGGCGACGATCGAGGAATATCGGCGCGATGGCGTCCTCTAGACCGGAGACTCCGGCAACGAGTCGCCGCGGCGAAAATTTCGCCGAATATCCGCTGCCGCGCTTTTGCCTCTGAATTAGCTTCGTCCATTAGCGCATGTTTAGAATATTCGATATCGAGCCTATCGCAGTCGCCTTGCCGCTGGCCAGTCCGATGAAAATGTCCGGAGATTTAATCACGGTTTCCTGCAACCTCATTGTTCGAGCGAGCGACGGGGAAGGAAACGAAGGCTGGGGGGAGGCAGCTTCGGCGCCGCTGATGACCGGCGAAACATTGCCGGGAATGGTTGCAGCGGCAACATATATTTCTGATCGCCTGGCCGGAAAGGAAGTTGAATCAATCGAAGGAATTTCCGCGCAAATCGGCGGTGCGATCTACGGCAATCCGGGAGCTAAGGCTGCGGTGGAAATGGCTTTGGTCGATTTGGCGGCAAAGAGAATGGAATTACCGCTGTTCGAATTGCTCGGCGGCAAGGTTCGAAGCGAGGTCGCGGTCATACAGCTGCTGTCTTCGCATGGCGATGAATCCGAGGCTGAGCAGGTTCGCAAGTCCAGGGATGCCGGGATGCAGGCGTTCAAGGTTAAAGTCGGGTCGGCCAAGGTCTCTGAAGATATCGAACGCTGCAGGGTCGTTCGCGAAAGCGCGGGCGCCGAATCGCGCGTGTCGGCGGATGCAAACGAAGGATACTGCCTTGAAGATGCAATTGATTTTTGCAGACGCGCCGGCGCTGCCGGGCTCGACTTTGTCGAACAGCCGGTTTCCAGGTCAAATCTAGAATACATGCGGGAATGCTCGGAAGCCTCAGCTGTTCCAATTGCCGCAGACGAAGGCTTCCGTAGCATTGAGGATATACGCAGGCACCGTGATTCCGCAGCAGCTGCGGGAGGAAGTCTAAAGCCTCTTAAGTTCGGCATCGCGAATTTGGTAGCGGCGAGCCGGCTCATGAGCCGGTTCGGGATGCGTGTGAATATAGCCGGAAAAGTTGCAGAGTCGTCGATTGGAAGCGCTGCGATCGCCCACATCTCAGCCATAGTTGAACAACTCGACTGGGACGCAAGTATCACCAGCCAATATCTTGCAGCAGATATCGTCAAAACACCTGTGCAGGTTGTCTCCGGGATGCTGTCGCCGCCTGAATCGCCCGGATTGGGAGTCTATGTAGACTATGAGAAACTAAGGAAAGTTCGGACGTGAACGCTTGTATTTCCGGGTACCCGCCTCTTGCTGTGTAACATTCCATAACACAGCGCGTACGCCACCAACGGATGCCGAGGCCCGATTTTTCGCGGATTGTCCGCGTCGCGGCGAATTCGGGCGATACGGGCTGCCCCGCGCCTTCCGGACGAGGAATCGCCGCCCCGGATGCCGACAAAATTCGCACTAGAGTTGCGTTCGCGCGGTCGCCCGGCAATCGAAACGAGGCGCGCCGCGCGATGGCCCGATGGAGTGTTCAGAAAATGCCGGGTTCGGTCAAGTGCGCCAGTGCTTCGACGATCAGGGCAACGACGTTGATTCATTACGGAAATGCCATTGGCTCGACATGCGCCGGCCAAGGGCTAACGCGGGAATTGCTTGCGTCCGGAATCCGATTTCACACCGGTTGCGAGCGTGCGTTGATCATCATGGATTGAATCGAATTCCTCAACGAAATGACCCGGTAACGGTTCAAGAAACTTAGGAATGTAGGATGCTCCGTCGGATTCCAATTTCGAAGGCAGAAATCGCAGCGCGGCGCCCGGCTCTAGAACCGAGTTCAGGTCGCCCCTGCGGCATTCGACCGGACGCTTTCGGGGAATTCGGGGATCTGGCACTGGAATCGCAGCAATCAAGGATCGCGTGTAGGGATGCAGAGGCGTTTCGCAAATCGCATCGCTATCGGCCAACTCAACGGCCCGGCCCAAATACAGTACGAGTATGCGATGCGCTATTTCCCGTACGACAGCGAGATCGTGGCTGATGAAAATCATGGCTAGCCCGAATTCTTCCTGCAGATTCTTCAATAGATCTACGATTTGCCGCTGTATGGAAACGTCGAGCGCCGAAACCGCTTCGTCGCAAACTAAAAGCCTAGGTTCGTTGATCATGGCTCTGGCAATGCCGACGCGCTGGTTCTGCCCTCCCGACAGTTCGTGAGGATAACGATTCAGCAAGCCTGGCTCGAGGCCTACTTTTTCCATTGCCGCCAAGACTGCGCGCCGCCGGTCCCTGGAGTTCATGCCGGGTCTGAAAACCGCAAGCGGTTCTCCTATGGTCGCTCCCAAAGTCATTCTAGGGTCGAGGCTGGCGGTGGGGTCCTGAAAGACGATTTGCAATTCCTTCCTGAAGGGTTTCAATTTCGCCCTGCTGAGCCCGGCTAATTCCCGTCCTAGCCAGCTGACGCTGCCCGCGGTCGGAGTGATAAGCTGAAGCACGGATCTTGCCAGAGTCGATTTTCCGCATCCGCTCTCGCCGACGATGCCAAGCGTTTCGCCCGGCTGGACGGAGAAGCTGATTCCGTCGACCGCTTTCAGCTTCGAAGCGCGGCCAAGCAGCGATCTCGTTCGACGGAACGGATAGTGCACCTTGAGTCCCTGAACGGCAAGCACGGGATTCGCGGAGGTTTTTCGGCGGGCGGCGGCCTTCCTTGGCTTGTCGAAATGCGGGACCGCGTCAAGAAGCGCTTTGGTATATTCCTGCCCGGGCGAATGGAATATGCTTTCGGGCGATCCCTGTTCGACGATTTCGCCCTTTTGCATGACGACTATTCGCTCGCACATTTGAGCGACAACGCCCATGTCGTGGGTGATAAGGGCAATTGCCGTGCCTTCGGATTTGCCGATTGCCTCCATTAGGTCGAGAATTTCGGCTTGCACGGTTACATCGAGAGATGTCGTCGGTTCGTCGGCGATTAGCAGGCGCGGGCGGCAAATCATCGCGATCGCTATCATTACCCGCTGCCTCATTCCGCCGGAAAGCTGGTGAGGAAAATGGCTGAAGCGATGCGCCGCTTCGGGAATTCGTACGCGGTCGAGCCACTCGATACAGACTTTTTTCGATTCTGCGCCCGCTATTTCCGTGTGGGCCTGGAGAGCTTCTTCCAATTGCCGGCCGATTTGAAGATGCGGCGTTAAAGATGCCAGAGGGTCTTGGAAAACCATGCCGATCTCGTTTCCGCGAATGCTATTGATCTTCTTCTCCGGAATATTCAGAATTTCCCTGCCGTCGAACAGGACCGACCCCGAAGCGCGGCCGTTGGCGGCAAGCAATCCCATGCAGGCGAGAAACGCTTGGCTCTTGCCCGAGCCGCTTTCGCCGACAATGCCTAGGCATTCCGCCGCCGAAATTTCCAAATTCAGCGATTTGACGGCATCTACGCGTCCGTCGCCGGTCTTGAACTGCACCGACAGGTTTCGGGCGGACAGTATTGGCATCTAGCATCCGCCGCGCAATGAGCGCGCCGAGAGACAATTTCGCGCGAGATCAAAATGGATTCCCTTCCAGCGGCTCTTCCGCGCGACATTCGTTGGACATCTTCGCGTTCTTACGAAGCTTAGCAGAATCAGAGCGGATTTCCCGACGCGGCGAAGGCGGGGCGTATGCGAGGAGTCAATGCGGGGGATCATCGGAATAAATGCCGGATTTCTTCGACCGTCGCCGCGGCTGCAGTTTCGAGAGACGAAGAATTCCGAAAGATTCGGGTGCGCGAGTCGAAATATTGCGCGGCCGCCTTGCGAATTTTGGCCGTTGAAACGTCTTCGCCGGCATTTTTAGCGCCGAGTTTCGGGCGTGGTCCGCGCAGCATGCGCACTCCTTCCAGATTGAAATTCGTACCGTATCGTTCCAATGTTCTCAGGCTCCAACCATTGCGGAGAACTAGGCGGACGCGCGGAATATCGCTGTTGCCGCCGTGTCGATCATATCAGAAATCCTTCGGATCCAGAGCATCGCGCAAGCCGTCGCCAATAAAATAGAGGCTCGCGATAAGAGCTAGGAAGAACGCGATCGGCGCGGCGAACTGCCATAAGGTTCCAAAAATGATCGTCGAGGATCCTTCCGAAATCAATGAGCCGAGCGAGGTGTCCGGCTCCTGCACTCCAAGCCCCAGAAAGGAAATGAAGCTTTCAACCAGAATTATCGAGGGAACAAGAAGCGTGGCGTAGACGACGACGACTCCGAGCAGGTTGGGCGCGATATGGCGAAAAACGATGCCGAGCCAGTTTACGCCGGTCGCATGAGCCGCTTCCACGAACTCCCTATTCTTTAGGGAAAGCGTTTGGCCGCGGACAATGCGCGCCATGTCAAGCCAGCTGACAACTCCGATGCCGACAAACAGCATGACAAGCGAGCGTTCGAACATGACCATGAGAAGTATGACGATGAACATGCTAGGTACGGCTATCAGGACATCGACCGCCCGCATCATCAGGTTATCCAGGAATCCGCCGGCAAATCCGGCAACGGCTCCGTAGAACGTACCGATGAAGACCGCCACCGAGGCGCCGATAATTCCGACCGCGAGCGAGGTTCGAGTTGCTTGGAGCGTTCGCGCGAAAAGATCCCGTCCAAGACTGTCGACGCCAAAGAAATGCCCGTTTGCGAACGACGGCTGGCCCGCGCCGGAAATATCGGCAAGAACATTCCAGTCGATTTCCTCGTTCGACCAAACCGCAAGAAGCGAGCCGGCTGTCGAGAATGCGATAATGAACCCGAGAAGCGCCAAGGCGCCCGTCGCGGCGCGGTTTCGAAAGAACCTTCCGGCGGCGTCGCGCCAGAGCGAACGGCCCTTGGCAAATCCGTCGTCCGCGATTCGATCAGCGATTCGTTCAACTCTCGCCTTGCCGTAAATCATTTGGATTCAGTAGCGAATGCGCGGATCAAGCCATGCGTAAAGCAGATCCACTAGCAGATTGAATGCGATTGTCAGAGATCCGTAGAGTATGGTCACGCCCAGCATCACGGCGTAATCTCTGTTCAGGGCCGCATTGACATACGAAAGCCCGATGCCTCCGGTTGAAAAGTAGAGGTCGACAAGTACAGAGCCGGTGATCATTGCGACGAAGACCGGGCCAAGATAGGAAACTACGGGAAGCATCGCCGGTTTCATCGCATGGCGCCAAAGGATTGCTGCCGGCGAGATTCCTCTCGCCCGGGCGGTTCGGATAAAGCCCGAGTTTAGAACCTCAAGCATCGACGAGCGCGTTATCCGCGCGATTGAAGCCATAAATGAAGTGGAAAGCGCGATTACCGGCATGACGATGTATTCCCACTTTCCGCCCGACCAGCCGCCGCCGGGCAGCCAGCCCAGCTGCCAGGTGAAGACGATAACGAGAATCGGCGCCATCACGAAATTGGGAAGCGCCTGAGCCGAAAACGTGGCTCCGACGGCGATAAAGTCCAATAGAGTATTGTGCCTGACGGCCGCCAGTACGCCAAGAGAAACGCCGACCAATGTTGCTGCGACGAACGAAATTGAGCCGTAAGTCAAGGTTACCGGAAAGCCTTGCGCGATTATTTCGTTGACGCTTCTGTCCTTGTAGACGAACGAAGGCCCGAAATCGAACCGCGTGACTATTGCGACGACATAGTCCCAGATTTGGGCGTGCAATGGCTTGTCCAGCCCGTATTTCGCCTCGATGTTGGCTAGCACTTGAGGCGGGAGCGGCCTCTCCGCCGTAAACGGGCCGCCCGGTGAGAAATACATGAGCACGTAGCACAGAACGATCAGTACAAGCAGCGTCGGAGCTGCAAGAAGCGTCCTCCGCGCCGCATAGGCTAGCATAGCGCGATATTCGTTTTCCGATTCACTTTGCGACAGCTATTCCGCAATCTTGTACAAATCCTTGGAATACCAGGTCTGTTCTACGTTGCCGATGGGCCATCCCCCTACATCGGAGCCGAGCATAAATACGCCGGCGTAATGGTAGATCGGAATAATCGGCGCGTCCGTGGAAATAATTTCCTCAACGCGCGTATAATTGGCTGTCGGATCATCCAATAGCTTCGCTTCGGCCATGAGCCGGTCGACTTCTTCGTTCGAGTATCTGGAGTCGTTGTAGCCGGATTCCGTTGTCATGAGATCCAGGAAAGTCGAGGCTTCGTTGTAGTCGCCGCACCATCCGCTTCGCGCGACATCGAAGTCCAGGTTGCTCCGGGATTCGAGAAAAGTCTTCCATTCCATATTGCGAAGAGCGGTTTTTACGCCGAGCTTCTGTTTCCACATCTGTCCGATCGCAACCGCGATTTTCCTATGGCCTTCGGAAGTGTTGTAGCTCAACTCGAATTCAAGGGGATTTTCGTCGCCGAACCCGGCCTCGGCGAAAAGGTCGCGCGCAATCCGATCGCGCTCGGCCTGCGACATTAGCCCGGAAGCGAGGAGCGGAGGCTCGAATCCTGCGGTGGCGCCCGGCGTAAAGCTGTAGGCGTCGGTTTGCCCGCCCGCGAGAATGCTCTTCGTAATGATGCTCCGGTCGATCGCGAGCGAAAGGGCTTGCCGCACTCTCGCGTCCTTCAAGGGCAGCGGGCCTTTTTCGGACATATTAATTATGTAGTAGTAGGTGCAAAGTCGCGGGAAGCTGATCGCCTCATCGGGATATTCCGTCTTCAGCTTCGGAAACTGGCCCGCGGGAACCGCCGTGCGATCCAGCTCGCCCGCGAAGTACCGCGTTAGCGCCAGGCTATCGTCGTTGATTACAAGCGCCTCGACGCGTTCGATGATCGAATTCCTGGCGTCCCAGTAATGGCGGTTGCGAACTCGAACCGAACGCTCGCCGGGGACATGCTCCCGCAAAACAAATGCGCCGTTGGAAACGATGTTGCCGGGCCTTGTCCACTGGTCGCCATGAGCCGCAATGATCTTGGCGGGAACGGGAAACGTCGTAGCGTGCGTAACCATTTGCGCGAAATAGGGAAGCGGCAGGGATAGCCTCACTTCAAGAGTGAATTCGTCGAGGGCCAGTATGCCAAGGGACTCGGGCGGCATCTCGCCTTTGATGATGGCATGCGCGTTTTCGATGGACATCAGTTCCATGAACCACGCGTATGGCGAGGCGGTTTCGGGGTCGACGGCGCGGCGCCAGGCAAAGACGAAGTCGCCGGCCACGACAGGCTCGCCGTTCGACCACTTCGCATTGTCGCGCAGGAAGAACGTGTAGCGATCCTTGGATGCGTTAACTTCCCAGTGCGTAGCGACTCCGGGAACAAGATTGCCGCTGGCATCCTGATTCAGCAGCCCTTCGAACAGGTCGCGGACAATGTCGGAACCGGAAACGTCTTCCACGATTTGCGGATCAATCGAGCTGGGTTCGTCGAGCAGGCGATAAACAAAAGTTTGATTCTCGGCCAGTTTCTCGCCGGTCATTGGATGGATCTGCGAATCGGCGGCGTGGCCGGCGAACAGAACGGCGCACGCGAGCGCGGCGGTCGGCGCGATTCTAGAATTCAACGGGCAGCCCTCCTTTGCCGGATCGTGCCGAGCCATGGCCGTGCGATTGCCGCACTGGCGGTCTCGGGAAGGCATTCCTACAGCATAATCCGTGAATCTCCAAAAAACGAATTCGTTACCGGAGCTGCTTAAACCGTCCCGGCGTCCTCGAATTCTTCATTGATCCGCTCTTAATTCGGTGGATTTTCGAACTGCGCCGCTCTGTCAAGGGCGAGCGGAGCTTGCAGAACTTGGCAGTAGTTGCCCACTCGCGCTTCGTCTCCCGCAACAGGTTTGATCCGGAATCGCCGTCTCGATTCCCGGCGCGCGAGCCGCCGTCCTTCAATCGAGTGCGCTGCGACACATCTATTGCTCGGCATAGATATGGCGACCGGGCCGTTTCGCCGGCCGCCCGTATCCCCAAGGCTCTCTCGTTGTCCGCTGACGGCGCGGCGGAGCCGCGCTACGGCTCCGTGCCACTGTCGGCGCGGTCGGCACACCCAGCAGCTGTTCCGGAATGTTCCGAGCAGCTCCAATGCAAGCCTTTCCGAAGCCCCGCCTCGCCAAATTCGAAGCCCATGTCGTCGACGATGCTCTGGGCCAGCTTCGCGACAAGCGCCTTGATCCGGTTCAATTGCCCGGCAAAATCCTTGTCGCAATGACGTTTGCAATCGAACTGGCCGCGACAGGCGAACCGCCTGGCTCGAAGAGAATTACTTGCAGGCCATTGAATCCGCGCAATGCGCTTTCGATGCGCGGATTCGCGCCGCTCCATTCAGGGCCGCCGAGGCCGCTTCCTAAAGGCGGAATTGCGATTGAGCGGAATTCGCCCCCGCGAACGATCATTGCGAGGTCCCTTGATCCGTTAACAGTATCTGCGAATGGGCCGCGCCGGCGCCGCTATTTAGGGATGTCAACGATGTAGCGAGAACTGACAATCGCACCGGTTTCGTAGGCAAGCTTGCGCCCGGGCAGACCTTCTCCGCGGTCGCAGGCCATCGCGTAGAAGCGGAAACGATATCCTGAATCGAAGCGCGATCCTCCGCCCCGTAGCGCCGACGCAGTCGACTGCAATGACTGGAGCTTCCGCATCTTCAACGAGCGAATCGCAGGTCGTGCGGGAGATTATCGGCGTCCGCCGCGCCGATCAATCTAGTCGCTAGGCTAAGCACGCAATAAAGGAGCGAGCGCGTTCCCGATCAGAGTTGCGTCGAAACCAGCTTTCGAGACTTTCGCGAGATCGTTTTAATTCTTGGCGCGGATGATTGATCGATAGCAGCCCGAAACCGGCTCTTTAAGCTTGAATTGCCCGCTCGGCGGCCTCGCGGCCCCGGCGAGTCGGAAGGAATTCCTGCCGCTGCGACCCGCTGCCGATCAGCCTTCAAGGCATTCAATGATTTCTTCGGTCGTTCGCACGTCGGCAACGAGCTGCATCAGGTTTATCAGCGCGGCGTTGTGCTCGATGTCTGTGCGCGTCGCGGTTCCGTCGCTTGCGAACACGACTCGGAATCCCAGCGCAGCGGCGTCTCTGGCGCTCGATTCGCAGCATGCATTCGTCAAGGTCCCGGTTATGACGATCGTGTCGCAGCCGCGAGCTCTAAGCTCGGATTCCAGTTTGCTGCTTCCCTGAATAAACGCGCTGGGCCTTGTCTTGGTAACCGTGATGTCGCCTTCCCGCCAATCGAGCTTGTCGTAAATCTGAAACCCCGGAGACCCTATCGCCGTATCGGAAATCGCGCCTTTGATCCATTCGGAGGAACCAAATCCCTCGTAGGCCCTGCTCGTCCAGTCCTCGGGAAAAGTTGACTGCGTCCACGCGACGACGCCGTTCTCGCTTCGAATCGCTCGGGCCAGAGCGTTGATATTGCCGACGATCGAGCGAGCCTTCGGAATTTCGAGCGACGACATTCCCGGCTTGAGCCAGGAATTCTGCATGTCGATCACGACCAGCGCCGTCGACCGGGCATCGAGACTGTCGTAAACGTGCAGGCGCCCGCGGCGCTTCATGCAAGCGTCCCTGATTTCTTTTGGAATGTTCACCTTGTGCATAGCTGCAGGCATCCCTTCCCGGAATTCAACCCGGCTGACTCTCTATTGCCTCGGCCAAGGGCCGCCGGTTCATTTTCGGCGCGAAGCGCACATCGCGGTTGCGCAAGCATTCAATATAGCTAATATGCCGTTCTTAGCAAACCTCAACCTGACAATCTACGGAGGTATCATGAAAGACCAGCCCGGCATTTCCAGACGCAATGCCTTGAAGACCGCGACAGCCGCGGCGGGAGCGATGGCGACGCCCTACTTCTTCGTTAAAGCCCACGCCGCCTCCGACCCGAAAGTGCTGCGCCTTTATAATTTCGACGGCACGCTCGGCGACTTCTATACCGAGCACTGGTACAATCCCTTCCAGGAAAAGTTCGACTTGAAGCTTGAATTCATCCGCCTGAAGGGAAGCCGAGTCCCCTTGGAGAAGGTCCAGGCCCAGATCGGCGCCGGCCAGCCGGAAACGGATTTGTTCCCTCTGCACCCGGATCAGCTGATATTCGCGAAGCGCAACAATCTCGCGATGGAAATTCCGCGATCCGCGATTCCGGAATATGACAACGTCTACGATGAGTTCATCACCGACTACGGACCGTGCCTCGTCCTCTGGTCCTACGGCCTCGCCTACAACACGGAAGCCGTTTCGCCCGCGCCGACCAGCTGGAAAGCGCTTTGGGATCCCGCCTACGCCGGAAGGGTCGCGCTAAACGAGGCGCTAAAGGACCAGACGCTGCAGATGGTCAACCTGGCTTTCAAGGGCCAGCTGTATCCGGTCGACGACGCAACGTTCTCGCACCTCACCGACATTCGTCCCAACCTCGTTGCGCTCTGGTCGAGCGGCGCGGATGCCGAGCAGCTGTTCCGCAACGACGAAATCGTGATGACGCCGTTTTGGAACGGCCGAGTTACAAAGCTCAAGTCGGAGGGGCTGCCGCTTGAATTCGTGGTCCCGGACGAAGGATTCTTCGTGCGGTGCAGCGTGTACGGCATTCCGCGCAATGCGCGCAATCCGGAAGTGGCGATGGAATGGCTGAACTTCGTTTGCGGGCACGATCCCCAGAAGCGCATGGTCGAATTCGGCTACGGAACGCCGAACAAGATGGTCGAGCATACGCCCGAACAGGCGAAAGCGGTTATCGTCGCCGATCCCGAGGTGGTCAAGAAGGCCGTCGCGGAAGATTTCACCCGCATTCTGGACAACAATGCCGCTTGGACCGACATGTGGAACAAGTGGAAGGCGTCCTAAGGCGCTCTGTCCCCGCTTCGGGCTTCGCCGAGGCGGGGACTAGTTTTCTCTGGTGACGAGATTATTTGAACTCGATTTTTCCTGGATTTCGCGGGAACGGCCAATCTTGACGACTTCAGGCGAGCGGTTTTTTGACTGAGGCGAACGAGAACTTCCGGGCCTGGTGGCTTCTGTCGCCGACTCTGCTGCTGTATTCGCTGACGTTTCTCTTGCCGGTTTGCCTGCTTGTCGTAATGAGCTTCGCCAAATTTGAAAACAGCGTTACCAGCTTCGGCTTCTATCTGGACAACTACAGGAAAGTTTTCGGCGACGGCATTACGATTTTAATATTCTGGCGCACGGTAAAGCTGTCGATTTACATAACGGTCGCCTGCGTTCTCCTCGGCTTTCCCGTCGCGATGGTTATGCGCCGCGCAAGCCCGAGAGGGCGGCTGTGGCTGCTGTTCTTCATCGTATCGCCCCTGTTAACGAGCATTATCGTTCGAAACGTCGCTTGGGTGCTAATTCTGGGACGGTCCGGAATAATCAACGATACGCTGCGGGAGTGGGGCCTGATCGCCGCGCCTCTTCCGCTGATGTACAACACCTTCGGCGTCGTGCTGGCCGTCGTGCACGTTTACCTGTCCTTCATGGTGCTTCCGATATACGGCGCATTGCAGGCGATCAACCCGTCCACGGAGGAGGCGGCCGCCAGCCTGGGAGCGAGCCCGCTGCGCGTCTTCTGGTTCGTGACCTTGCCGCAAAGCCTGCCAGGGCTCGCCGCCGGATGCACCCTCGTGTTCATCCTGTCGATGGGCGTCTATCTGACGCCGGTGATCATGGGCGGAAATTTCGTCCTTACGCTTCCGATGCTAATTACCGACGTTGTGCGCAACCAGTACAACTGGCCGGCGGCATCGGCGATGTCGCTGATGCTGCTCGCCGCAATCGGCGCGATGGTCCTGGCATCGACGGCCGTTCGCAGATTCGGCCGCCAGGGCTGAGATGGAAAACGAATACTCATCGCGCCTCGGCTATCGGCTATTGCTGGCCATAACCGCACTGGTCATAACATTTCTTATCGCGCCGCTCGCGATACTGGTCATTCAGTCGTTCACGGCTGAAAGCTATCTCAGCTTTCCGCCTCCCAGCTACGGGCTGCGGTGGTACGCCAACGTGCTTACCTCGGCCGACTGGCAGGATTCCGCAGCTTTGAGCTTGCTGCTCGCCTGCATCGTCACGCCCTGTTCGCTTGCGATCGGAACGATGGCGGCATTCGGGCTCAATAGAGGGCCGCTGAAGGGCAGGCAGGCGCTTTACGCGCTTATGATTTCGCCGATGGTCCTGCCTCACATCGTGCTGGGCCTTGGGATTTTCCGAATAGCTCTTGAACTGAACATATCCGATTCCATGCTCGCCTTCGTGCCGGCGCATCTGACAATCACGATTCCGTTCGTCATCATAACCGTCGGGGCCAGCCTCCAATCCTTCGACATTTCGATGGAGGAGGCGGCCCAGAGCCTGGGGGCGTCCAGGTTCGGCGCGGTTTGGCACGTAACGCTGCCGATCATTCGGCCGGGACTGATAGCCGGCGCGATATTCAGCTTCATTATTTCCTTTGACGAATTCATCATAACATTCTTCCTCGCCACCTATAGCCGAACCTTGCCGCTGGAGATGTTTTCCACGCTCATGTTCCAGGTCAAGCCGTCCATCGCGGCGGTTTCGTCGCTGACGCTGGCGGTAACCGCCGGGCTAACGGCGATTCTCATGTTCAGGGGCCAGGTGGCCGGAGAGAGCGGAATCATCAAATGAGCGACGTTGAAATTCAGTCCGCAGTCAAGAAATACGGTCGATTTACCGCTGTCGATTCACTGGACCTGACGGTCGGCGGCGGCGAATTCGTAACGCTCCTCGGTCCTTCGGGATGCGGAAAGACAACGACTCTCCGCATGGTCGGCGGTTTCGTCCGCCCGACTTCGGGACGCATCCGGATAAGCGACATCGACGTAACCGACAAGCCTCCGCAGAAGCGAAAGGTCGGCTTCGTATTTCAGAATTACGCGCTGTTTCCGCACATGGATGTCGCGCGGAATGTCGGTTTTGGCCTGCGGATGGCGAACTGCGAGAAATCGCTTCGAGAACAGCGCGTCTCGGAAGCTCTTTCCATGGTGCGCATGGACCATCTTGCCGACCGAATGCCGTCCCAGCTTTCGGGAGGCCAGCAGCAGCGTGTCGCGCTTGCGCGCGCCTTGATCGTCCAGCCTTCCGTTCTGCTGCTGGACGAGCCGTTCGGCGCGCTCGACAAGCAGCTTCGCGATCACATGAGAGTCGAGCTTCGCGACCTGCAGAAGTCTCTGGGAATTTCGACGCTCTTCGTAACCCACGACCAGGACGAAGCCCTTTCGATGTCCGACCGAATCGTCGTCATGTCCGAGGGAAAGGCGGCGCAGCTGGGCAGCCCTTCCGAAATCTATGAAAGTCCGAACAGCAGATTTGTCGCCGAATTCATGGGGCATTCAAACATTTTCGACTGCCTTGTCGAAGATGTATCGGAGGGCCTGACGAGGATTTCGATCAAGGGAGCCAGCATCTTCGCTCGATCGCCCGGCGCGCGCAAAGGTTCGACGATGACCGCCATGATCAGGCCGGAGAACATAGAATTCGCGGAATCGACTCCCGGGCCGGACAGCTCGGCGATCGCGGCATCCGTCGCCGGCAAGGAGTATCTGGGAAGCATAGTCCAGGTTTCGCTTGAATTGGAAGCCGGATTCTCGCTTGTCGCGCGCCAGACGAATTCCGAAAGCGCGACAACGCGCAGGCTGGAAACGGGCCAGAATGTCGCCGTCCGGATTCCGCCCGAGGCGGTTCGCCTGCTTTAGGCGGCGACTCGGCTAGGAGTCGGCCCCGGTCTTCGCTTTTAGCGCCAGCGCGCGCAGCGGGCTGCCCGTTCCGTTTCGAATTTTCAGCGGCGCGGCGACAACGACGCTTCCGGTGGCAGGGAGCCTGTCGAGATTGGCCAGGCACTGAAGGCCGCATTTGCCGGCGCCGTGCAAATGGAAGTGAGCGGGGTAGGGCGGGTCGGCATGGGCTGCCTGACCGGCATCGGTCCCTACGGTCTCCGTTCCAAGACCGACGATGTCGCGTTCCGCGACGAGGAATCGGACGGCTTCGGCGGCCGGCCCCGGCGAATGCGCGCCGTCCTCGCGAAGGTTTATGTAATCCGCGCCGCTTCTTTTCGACCAGTCGGTGCGCATGAGCACCCACGACCCCGGACGGATTCGTCCGTTCTCCCGCTCGAATTCGCGGATTTTGCATACATCCATGACATAATCCTCGTCTCGCTCGGCCTCGGCGCTGCAGTCTATGACGCATGCCGGCGCGATCATGCTTCCAAGCGGAACGGTATCGACGGATCCGTTCGGCGCGTTCTTGCCGCTAATCCAGTGGTTCGGAGCGTCGAAGTGCGTTCCCGTGTGCTCGCCGCACGAAAAGTTGTTCCATTTCCAGGCCGGGCCGCGCTCGTCGTAGCAAGACACTTCCTCGATGCGGAAACGCGCGCACTGGCCGAATTCCGGCGGCAGCACCATCACCGGAAAATCCGGTTCCAGCGCATGCGTCAGGTCGACGATCTCGATCGAGCCTTCGGCCAGCCGGCCCGCCAGGCGGGATAGCAGGTCATCCATCGATTTCTTCTCCCGTAGTCAATTCGCGCTCCAGGACCTTCGGATCGTCTCGCCAGCGGGACGCGATGTCCCTGGCGACATCGCCGACATAGATGTCCTCGACGCCTCGCCGCAGCCCGGCGATCAAATCGCGAGCGAGCCTCGCCGGCGCCACTTTCGGAGGCGGCAGGGAATCGTGCCAGTCCGTTTCGAGCGGTCCGCTGAACACGTTGACGACTCGCACGCCGCTGCCCGCGAATTCGCCTCGAAGGCACTGGGCCATCGACAGCAGGGCGGCGTGGCAGGCGGAATGGCTGCCGAATGCGGGCCAGCTGGAAAGAGCCCGGACGGAAATGGCATTGACCCAGGCCGAAGCCGAGTCGATGCCGTCCGATCCGCGGGCGCGCATCGGCGGGCCGAACGACTGGGCGAGCCGCATGAAGCCGAAGACGTTGGTTTCGAATTCTTCCTTCGCCATGGCGATTCCGCGCCTGTCAACCAGGCCTCCGGGCCTCAGGTAGTCGGCCGTATGGATCAGGATGTCGACCTTGCCGCCGTACTCTGCCGCGCACTCGCGAACCGACTCCGTGTCGGTAAGGTCGAGCGGCACGGGTTCGACTATCGGCTGCGCCGATATCCTGTCCAGTTGCTCGTCGCGGCGCCAGAGCTCGGAGACGCCGGCGAAGATCGCGCGGCATCCGGCATCGGCGAGCGCTTCGGCGATCGCCGCTCCGACGGGCGTTCGGGCATCCGTGATTAGTACTCTTCGGTGCTTTGGATCGTTGGTCATTTCTCTCAGCTGACGGTCGTCGCCCATGTTTTCAGTATCGCTTTCCGGCAAGGCGAAAAATACGGCTTGACCGGACTTGTCGAGGTGCAGCCTCGCTCTGACCCTGTCGCCGGTTTCGCAGTCTCCATGCAGATGGGCGAGGATGCGTGGGCCTTCCGCAAGGCGAACCGTGCCGATCCGCCAGGGCGCCCGATCCCTGAAGTAGGGGTCCGCGGACGCATGGACTACGGTGGCCGCGATCAATTCTCCCCCGCCTGATATCCGAGTCCATTCCAGATCGTCGTCGAGGCAAATCGGGCATGCCTCCCGCGGCGGATAGGCGAATTCCCGGCAGGATTCGCAGCGCTGCAGTTCCAGCCGCCCGGCGGATGCCAGAGCGGCGAGCCGAATGCCGAGCCTTGTTCGCGCGGAAGGCGGCGCTAGCGCCGATCTAGTCTTGCGCTGCGGATTCCGTTTCGGCGGCGGCGGGAGAGGGTCCGTCATCGGTCAGCCGCCGCATCCGGAAAGAGCGACGGCGGAGGCGCACACGCCGCGGTCGAAATTGACGATACCGAATCCGGAAACTACGGCTGTCCGGGCTTCGGGCACCTGCCGTCCCAGCGAGGCGCCCGTCAATTGGCGTATCGCGTCGACTAGGCCGAGGTAGCCGCCGGCGGCGCCGGCCTGCCCCGTCGAAAGCTGGCCGCCGGTCGTATTGTGCGGAAATTGGCCGGAATTCGTAAGGTCCCGGCATCGGACGAATTCCGCCGCTTCGCCCTTTCGGCAAAATCCCAAGTCTTCGATCTGCATCATGCTGATCACGGGATAATCGTCGTAGGTCTGAAGAAAGTCGATATCTTCGGGAGAAACGCCCGCCCGATGCCAGAAGGATTCGCGATCCCTGGCCCAGCCGCCGCGGAACTGGATCGGATCGTCCGCGAATGCGTTGTGGCGCTCTATCGCCGCGAGAATGCGCGCGCCGCCGAGATCGAGCCCGTCCGCGACGTCTTCACGCATGACGAGGAATCCTTCGCCGCCCGAGCACGGCATGACGCAGTCGAAAAGAGCAAGCGGCTCGGCAATCGCCCGCGCGCCGAGATACTGCTCGAGGCTCAAGGGGCTCTTCATCAGCGCAAAGGGGTAGGACAGCGCGTTTTGCCGCTGGCAAACCGCAATGTGGCCGAAATCTTCCCTCGTCGCTCCGAATCGCCGCATGTAGTGGGCGGTAAGCAGCGCGAAGTAGGCGTTCGGGCCGCCCGCGCCGTAGGGATAGGCGGCATCCAGCGAAAACCGCGAAAACCCCGCCGTCATCCGGCGAAAGCTGTGGATGTGGTTGGTATCGCCGGCGATGCAGGCGACAATGCCGGCGTCTCCGGCCTGCACCGCTCTCGCAGCTCGCGTCAAGGCCATCGGCCCGGAGGCTCCGCCCGAAGGAATTTGTTCAAGCCATCTAAGCTCCAGGCCCGCATGCTGCGCGAACCCGACGGCCGTATCGGGATGCAGAGAAAAACTGGAAACCGCGAGCCCGTCTATTTGATCGGGCCGTATTCGCGCCGCTTCCGTCAATCCCCGCAGCGCCTTGAGAAGCCACCAGTGCGCGGACTTGCTCGAATACCTCTCATAGGGAACGGACACCGGCGCGACAGCGGCGACGCCCTCGTAGGACAGCGGAGCCGGCTCAGCCATTTCGTTTCTTTTCAGAGCGGAAGTCGGCAAGCTCGCCCGCTTCGCGCATTCGGAGCAGCAGCACCTTAAGCTCGGCGCGCTGGATCTTCTCGGTTCCCGTAAGCGGCAGTTCCGGCACCGAGGCGAACCAGCCGGGAGCCTTGAAATAGGCGAGATTTTCAATGCAGTGCTTAAAGAGCTCGCCGAAAATCCCGCAATCCGCTTCGGGCGATCTTTCGGCCGTCTTGACGAGGCAGGCGACTTCCTCGCCGCGAATCTCGTCGGGCACCGCGCCGACGGCGACGGCTTCGACCCCGGGATGCTTGACCAGGACGGACTCGACTTCGGCGGCGGATACGTTCTCCCCGGAACGCCGGATCATGTTTTTCTTGCGGTCCTTGAAGACGAATTGCCCGTTCGAATCCTGCGCTACGATGTCGCCGGTATGGAACCAGCCGCCGCGCCAGGCTTCCCGCGTGGCGCCCTCGTCCTTGAGATAGCGGGAAAAGAATCCGAAGCGCGGATTCCGACCGGCCCTGCGCACCAGAAGCTCTCCCTGCGTTCCCGCGGCCAGGGCCTCGCCGCGCTCGCCGACGACTTTGGTTTCGATTTCGGGCCCCGGCCGCCCGAAGCAGCCCTCGCCGACAATCCTGTCGGGTCCCGTCGCGGCGATGCAGGCGCCGGCGCCGGTTTCGGTCATCGCCCACGCTTCGATCAGAGGATATCCGAATCTCTCTTCGAATCCGGCGTGCAGATCCGGGTTCACGCCCGCGCCGAATCCAAACCTGACGCCATGGTCGCGGTCCTTCGAGCTAGGCGCGGATTTCATGAGAATCGCCGGCATGATTCCGAGATAGTGGACGATTGTCGCTCGGCTTTCGCGAAGGTCGTCGCGCCAGCGCCCGGGATGGAAGCGGTCCAGCGCAACGAGGCATCCTCCCGTCGCGATCATCGCCATGGACGAAAACGCCATCGCGTTCATATGGTAGAGCGGCAGCGGAGTCAGCATGCGCTCCGCGCCCTCGAGCAGCGCCCAGGGCTCGCGAAGCGACGCGTACCAGTCGCCCGCCGCAAGGAAATATTCGTTGGAAAGCACGCATCCTTTCGGAAGGCCGGTCGTGCCGGACGTGTACATCAGCGCGGCTTCCGCGAGACTAGCCGCGGTTTTCGCGCTTTCGGGACGCGGCGCATGCGCGATCGGCTCGGGCACGCTTCGAAGCGTTTCCGCAACCGCGATGCGACGAGATTCGCACGCGGCTCTAAAGGCGAGGCCGAAGCGCCGGCAAGGCGGGGCAACCACCGCTAGCCGCATTTCCGAATGCTCGACTAGTCGCGAGGCATCCGCTCCGCGCAAGTCGGGATTGATCGGAACGGCCGAGATCCCCAGCGAGTTCAGAGCCAGCCATTCGATAAAGTATTCGGGCGAATTGGGAAGGCATAATCCAACCCGGTCTCCATGCCCGAATCCGCGACGCTCGTAGTCCCTCCTTCGCCGCGCCGCGCACTCGCGCATCTTCTCGAACGTCCAGCCTTCGGCCCCGCCGGATTCATCCCGAATGCGGGGGCCGGCCGAAAAAAACCGGCGGCTTCCCCATCGCTCCGCTGCTTTCGAAAACCGGTCCCAGACGGTTTCGTCGCCGTAGGACGGAATTTCGTGCAAGGGATCAGTCCAGGATCCTGTCGGATCGGTCATTTCTAGGCTCATGCTATTCGTTCGGCTGCCAAAAGTAGGTTTGCTGAAACGCGTCGAATAATCGCATCCGAAATTCAGTCTGCATGCTTTAGTCGGAAATCGCAGGCGCTGTCCAACGAAGATGCGCTGCGCAATTCGAAGCGGGTCGTCGGCTGGCGATTTGCCTGCGATCGCCTATTGATATACTGGGATCGCAATTTCCGGGATCGGTAGCGCATGTGGTCCGCTGAAACCAATCCGGTCCGATCCGGATTGCGAAACGGCAAGTCAACAGGAGCGCGGATGAGCTTCCAACCGGCCTCGGCGATGATCGGCAGCGTCCCGCTGGCGGCGATCGAAGCGGTTGCGTTCGATCTGGAAACGACGGGGCTGGATGCATCAAGCGCGCGCGTGGTCGAATTCGGCGCCGCGAGGATTGCCGGCGGGCGCGTCCAGGATGCTCGGCCGTATTCGACTCTAGTAAATCCGGGCATCGCGATTCCGGCTCTTTCGACATCGATTCACGGCATAGCCGACGAGGACGTGGCGGAAAAGCCCGGTTTTCCGGACTCCATGGCCGCATTTTCCAAATGGGCGGGCCGCAGCGCGATGCTTGGCTATTCCTCGAGTTTCGACTTATCCGTGCTGGAAGCCGAGCACGCTCGGCACGGCATGCCCTGGAACGCGCCGAGAATGCTCGATGTCGAGGAACTCGTGCAATTGCTGGCCCCGGATCTGAAGAACTTTTCGCTTGAAACCGTGGCGGAGTGGCGGGGGATAGAAATCGAGAGTCGCCATCGCGCGGTCCCGGACGCGATTTTAGCGGCCCGGGTGTTTGCCAGCCTGATCCCCGATCTCAGAAAAGCAGGCGTTTCATCATTCGCCGAGGCCGAAAAGTCCTGCAGCATCATACGAACAAGAACCGGTCAAGTCGCGGTTTCGGATCGGGCCGCGTCGGCAGGACCGTTAAACGTTGAAAGTTTCCGATTTCGCGTCCGCGTCGGGGACGTCATGGCGTCGCCGCCTATCGCCGCGAAGTCCGACGAGAAAATGAACAGCGCAGTCGCAAAAATGGTCGAAAACCGCGTCGGCGGGCTTTTCGTTGAATTCGACGCGGATTCCGGAGAATTCGGAATTCTAACCGAGGGGGATGTCATTCGGTCGCTGCACGGCGAAGGCGCGGGCGCCCTGGACAGGAGAATAGGAGAATTCTGCTCGCGCCCGCTGGTCGCGGTGCATCGGAAGGAATTCGTCTATCGAGCCGCGATAAAGATGTCGTCGAAACGATTTCGGCATCTAGGGGTCGAAGACTACGACGGCAAGCTAGTAGGCGCCATCAGCGCCCGAGACCTGTTCAACAGCAATCTGGAGGCCGCGGTTTCGCTTGGCCGCGAAATTGAAGACGCGATATCCCCTGCCGATCTCGGTCTTGTCTGGGAGGGTCTGGCGACGGTCGCGCGCGCGTTGATTCAAGAGTCGATGGATGCGCGCGACATAACCGCGATCATTTCCCGCGAGCTTCGGGCTTTGACCCGCCGAGCCTGCGAGATGGCCGAAGCGGAACTCCTGGAAAAAGGCTTGAAGCCGCCGTCTTCCACCTACGCCGTGATGGTTCTAGGCTCCGGCGGACGCGGCGAAAGCATGCTGGCCATGGATCAGGACAATGCGATCGTGTTCGGCGAGGGCGAAAGGGGAGGCGAAACCGACCTCTGGTGCGAAGCGGTCGGCTGCCGAGCGGCCCGCATACTGGACGAGGCCGGGGTCAGGCGCTGCAGCGGCGGCGTAATGGCATCGAATCCGGCCTGGCGCATGAGCTATGCGGATTGGACCGAAACGGTCTCCCTCTGGCTCTCTCGCACGAAGCCGGGCGATTTGCTGAATTCGGACATTTTTTTCGATGCCATGCCGGTGCATGGCGATACCGCTCTGGCGAATCGGCTAAGAAGGGAATCCATTGATTCCGCCGGGCGGTCGCTGCCGTTCCTGAGGCTGCTTGCGCAAAACGCAGTCAGCCGTCGCAGCCCTTTCGGGTGGCTGGGCCGGCTCCGGCTCGATAGGGGGCGCATCGACCTAAAGGCGCACGGCGTCATGCCTTTATTCTCCGTTGCGCGCGTGCTAGCTCTGGAAAATGGAATCGCGGCGCGTTCAACCGCCGGGCGTCTTCGGGCGTTCAGCAAGCTTTGCGGCTCCAGCGACCGGAATGTTGAGGACGTGATTGCAGCGCACGGCGTTTTTCTCGAGTTGATCCTTCGCCAGCAGCTTCGGGATATGGAGGCGGGCATCCCCTTGTCCAACGGCGTCGCGGCCGATGAATTGAGCGGAGCCGAACGTTCGCAGCTAAAGTGGTCTTTGAAGCAGGTCGAATTCGCAACCGGGCTTCTTGGCATTCCGGCAATCGGCTGAAAGGAATGGCGGCGGTTGCCGAAGCGGCGCATCGATTCGGCGATGGCATTGGATAGGCAGCCCGGAAATCGAACATTCGGATGCCGCAAATAGGACAGCTCGTGAATTTAGCATTGCTCGAAAAGGTTTTCATGAAGCTTGCGCTCGAAGCGGGAGCCAGAATAATCGAAATCCGCGATTCCGCCGGGCTGGATTCCAGGCGCAAGTCCGATGGCAGCCTAGTAACGGAGGCCGATAAGGCCGCAGACGAGATTCTGCGCTCGGGTCTTCAGGAATGCTTTCCCGAACTCCCCGTGGTCAGCGAGGAATGCGCCGAAAGCCATGCGACGTACTCGGATGAATTTTTTATTGTCGATCCGCTGGACGGAACGCGCAATTTCGCGAAGGGATCGTCCGAATTCACGGTCAACATTGCTCTCGTCAGAAACGGAGTTCCGGTTCAAGGCGTCGTCTACGCGCCCGATTGCGATCAGATGTTTCACACGGCTCCCGCGGGCGGAGCGATCGAAACTCGCGCCGCTAGTTCCGCCGATGCCGAGTCGGCAATGTGCGTTGTTCGAGACGCCGTTCCGCCCTTCAAGGTCGTCGCATCGCGCTCGGCTAGGAAATCGCCCAGGTTCGACGAGTTTCTGGAGAGAATCGGGGATTCAAACTCGGATTACAGGAATTCGTCCATTAAATTCTGCATGCTCGCCAAAGGTGACTTCGATTTCTATCCGCGGTTCGGCCCGACGATGGAATGGGATACGGCTGCCGGCCACGCCATTCTTGCCGCCGCCGGCGGCACTGTTCTTCGCTACGATGAACGCGACGTGCTGACGTACGGCAAGCCGGAGTATTCGAACCCGGCATTCCTCGCCGCCTCGTCCGCACAAGCGCTTCGCGCTTTCATGCGCGCTTCGCAATAGGCTCCGCGGTTTTTTTATTCCTTTCCCGTTTCAATCCTCCAGTTCGCCGACCGCCGATTCCGGACGGCTAATTCCGCGGAGCATAGGGCCAAGCGGTTCGCAATCCTGCGGAAGCGGGACCATGGATATGCATCGCCGGCCAATATGCTACGGCTGTAGATCTACGCGCCGAGTCTGGAGGTTTTGGCCGTTTGATCAATTGCTCGAATTGATTGACAGATGCGCGACGGAAGTGGTACGCTCGCCGGAACCGCTCCGGCGGATCGAGAATTGCGGTTACAACTTGGGAAAAGGATTTTGCTAACGAAGTCGTAGAGCATCGGGGCGGTTCGGCTGTTAACCAATTTGCTATAGAGGAGGTAAAGCAAATGATTACGAGAACTGTTATAGCTGGGGCGATAACGGCTGCCCTAGCCTTGCAAGGCGGCGCGAGCATTGCAGACGAGGCAAATGCCTGCATTGGCAATTCGGGTCCGGTTACCGGCCCTGCCGCGTTCGGCGGCAAGGCGATTAGGATGGGCGCCGAATTGGCCGTCGAGGATATCAATGCCGCCGGCGGCGTCCTTGGGCAGGAGCTTGAATTCATCCAGTACGATGATGCGGGCGCGCCTCCGCGAGGCGTCGACAATGTGCGAAGAATCGGGCTAGCCGACAACTGCGTGGCTATGATTGGCGGATATCACTCGACCGTCGCTCTTGCCCAGCGGGATCCGATCCACGAAATCGGAATGCCCTATGTCGGCACCATTGCCGCGAATACGAAAGTAATCGAGAACGGCAGGGATCCAAACTACATGTTCCGCGTCTCGGCAAAAGACCGCTGGGTTACAAAATTCCTAGTGGCCGAGGGCATGCAGCGCTCTGCAAACAACGCTATCGGGATCATGTACGAGAATACCGGATGGGGCAAGGGGGCGTATCCGGACCTGCAAAACGCGCTGCGCGAGCAGGGCCTTGAGGAGGTTGGCGCCGAAACCTTCAATTGGGAAGATACCGACATGACGCCGCAGCTCATTCGCTTGCGCGACGCCGGGGCGGAAGTTCTGATTATGTGGGGACTTGATCGCGAAGGAAACCAAATCCTGCGCAGCCTGCAGAAGATCGGCTGGTCGCCGCAGGTCATCGGCGCCTGGGGATTCGCCGGAAATCTAGGCGAACTCGCCGGAGAACTGGCGAATTGCGCCCTGATTATGCAGACCTACTCGTGGATGGGCGAGCTAGAGCCTAGTGCGCAAGCGCTTTATGATCGAATGCAGGAAGATTTTGGCATAGGCAGCCAAGAAGAAATTCGCATGGGATCGGGAGTCGCCAATGCCTATGATGCGGTTCATATCATTGCAAAGGCAATTGAAATCGCAGGAAGTTTCGACCGCGCCAAGGTTTACGACGCGCTGTTCGAAGTCGAGCACGAGGGATTGGTCACAAGCTACAGCCCCGCTTTCGAACGAACAGAGGAAAGGCACGATGCGATACTGCCGGAAGCGTACAAGCTCACCGCATGGTATGACGGCAAGCTGCTTCCGCTCGATCAAACGCCTTGCGAATGACGCATTGCTGACTTGATCGAATGAACTTGGCCGCGGCGCGAAGTGGGTTCCATTTCGCGCCGCGAATAAGGGTGGAATCGTGAGCGAAGTCGTTCAGTATTTTCTCGCGGGGCTCGGGATCGGCGGCATTTATGCGCTTGTCGCTATCGGGTTCCATATCATGTGGTCTTCGGCAAAGGCGGTTAACTTCGCTCATGGCGATACGCTGATGCTCGGAGCGGTGCTTACAATCGTGTTCCTAGATTTTGGGCTGCCGATTGCGATTGCGATTGCTCTGGCCATTCTAGTCGGCATGTTGTTCGGAGTCGTGCTCGAGAGAGTCGCTATTCGACCATTCGCCACCCAGGCACGGTCGATTGGATGGATGCTTACCACCATCGCCATAGGCATCATGCTCGAGAGCTACACGACGATCAGCTTCGGAGCCTTTGCCAGGCCCTTGCCGTCGCCCCTAGTCGAGAATCCTGTAATCATTCTGGGCGCCGGCATCTATCCGCAGGAACTGCTCATTCCTATTGCCGCTATCGCTATCGTGGCGGTCCTGCACGTGTTTCAGCGCCGAACCCAGCTTGGCCGCGCGATGCGCGCCGTCGCGTACAATCGAGAGGCGGCGGGAATCGTCGGCATAAACGTTACTGGAATCGCCATGATCTCATTCGCGATGGCCAGCGCGTTGGGCGGGCTCTCGGGAATCCTGGTGGCGCCGGTCATTCAAGCCTCGGCAACGATGGGGCTGTTGCTGGGCATAAAGGGATTTGCAGTGGCGATCATTGGGGGGATTACAAGTGCGCCCGGTGTCGTTATCGCCGGGCTGCTTTACGGGGTGATCGAAAAATTTGTCGACGGCTACATCAGCACGGCGGCGCGCGAAGCGGTCGGATTCAGCATTGTGATCCTAGTGTTGATGATTTGGCCGCAAGGCCTATTCGGCCGTAAGGAAATCGTCAAGGTATGAGCTGGGTCGCGCGCCACCTCAACGGACTCTTCGTTGCCGTTGCAGCGGTCTTGATCTTGGCGATGCCGGATATCGCCGGCAATGAATACGCCCTCCGATTCTATACGCTGATGCTGATCTATATGATCCTGGCGCTGGGATTGAACGTTCTCGTCGGTTTTACCGGACTAGTGTCGCTGGGGCAGGCCGGACTCTACGCCATCGGTGCGTACACAGCCGCTATCCTGGCGACGAGAGTCGGCATCGGATTCGTGCCTTGCCTAGTCCTCGGCATGGTCTTCGCAGGCGTTTTCGGGGTTTTGCTGGCCTATCCGACCGTCCGGGTTCGCGGTGTTTATCTCGCCGTCGTTACGATTGCGTTCGGCATTATCGTTGAGAACATCGCGATTGAATGGGATTCGCTGACCGGCAGCTGGGTCGGAATTTCGAACGTTCCCAAACCGACCCTGCTCGGGCTGCCGATGAACCACAAGGTATACTTTTACTTTGTTGGACTCAGCGCGCTCATCGCGTTCGCGGTCAACGTCAACATTATGAACTCCCGGTACGGAAGAGCGATGCTGGGGACGAGCCAAAGCGAAATCGCGGCAAGCTCGCTAGGAATTTCCGTAACGGCGATGCGCACGCTAGCATTCGTGCTGTCGGCCGTAACCGCAGGCGCCGCCGGGGTGCTTTACGTTTTTCTCAACAAATACATCAGCCCGGATATTTTTTCATTTAGCGATTCAATCCGGTTTCTGCTCATGGTTATCCTCGGCGGCGCCGGAACCACCCTCGGACCGGTGGTCGGAGCCGGCTTGCTGAGCTATCTGCCCGAGCTTCTGCAGCAGTTCGGAGAATGGCAAAGGTTCGTATACGGCGCATTGCTTGCCGCAGTCATGTTCTTTCTGCCGCGCGGAATCGTCGGCAGCGCGACTGATTTACTGCAGCGGTTCACGTCTCGGCCCGCGCCGAATCGGACCGCCTCGTCGGGCAAGTCCATCGGCGAGATAGTCGGAGTAGAAACGGTCGGCGCCGGCAACTGCCTGGAGGCCCGGAATATTAGCTTGCATTTCGGCGGTTTGGCTGCGCTGAACAAAGTTGATGCCAATATCGGCAGCGGCAAGATCCATGGGCTTATCGGTCCCAACGGCGCCGGCAAATCGACTCTCCTTAACGCGGTTTCGGGTATTTATCGCGTCAGTTCCGGCCGGAATTATTTTTTTGGCGAAGACATTACTAAAATGAAAAGCCACCAGCTTGCGCGTCGAGGGCTGGCCCGCACTTTCCAGAATACTGAAATGTTCGGCGAGATGACGGTGCTTGAAAATGTCTGGACCGGCTTCTACTCAGATTACCGCACCGGGCTGCTGTCGGCGATTTTGCGCCTGCCCGCGTATCGAAATGAAGAGGAAAAGTTCCGGAAATCCGCGCTTGATCTGCTGGAATTCGTCGGCTTGTCGGATTCCGCATTCGAAAAGGCCAAGAATTTGCCGTTCGGTTTTCAGCGCAGGCTCGAGATCGCCAGAGCGCTTGCGACGAAGCCGAAACTGATCCTGCTGGATGAACCGGCCGCCGGCCTTACCCAGTCGGAAATCGACGATCTTCGGGATCTGATCATACGCCTATCCGAGCATGGCATCACTATCGTCGTCGTGGAGCATCACATTGAACTGGTCATGGCGATATCGTCGCACATTACCGTTCTCGACTACGGCGAGGTAATCGCGGAAGGCAGCGCCGCCGACGTTCAAGCCGACCCGAAAGTTATCGAGGCGTACTTCGGAAGTCCCGAGATGCTTGAACATGTGGCGGGCGACAAGAATTCGGGGCGGTCGGCTCCCGAAGGCGCATCATGAATAATCGCGAAGTGCCATTGCTGGAGGTCGAGAACCTCAGCGTTAGCTACGGCAAAGTCGAAGCAGTAAGAAGCGTTTCGCTCCGGGTAATGGCCGGCGACTTCGTTTCGATAATCGGCAACAATGGAGCCGGAAAATCCTCGACGCTGAAGGCGATTGCGGGAGTGGTCAAGCCGTCGGGCGGCTCAATTCGAATGGAGGGCAAAGAGGTTGGGAGCCTGCCGCCGCACAAGGTCGTGCGCCATGGAATCAGCCTGATTCCCGAGGGCCGGCAGCTATTCGCCGACCAGACGGTCTACGACAATCTTATGCTAGGCGCCTACTCGAGAAGACGAGAGGAAGCCGGATCCCTTGAAACGGATTTGGACAGGGTTATCGAGCTTTTTCCGATTCTCGGCGAACGCCGCGGTCAAATTGCCGGCAGCCTTTCCGGCGGCGAACAGCAGATGCTGGCGCTGGCACGGGGACTTCTTTCCCGACCGAAGCTATTGATGATTGACGAAATGTCGCTCGGATTGGCTCCTAGAATCCTGGCAACATTGTTTCCCGTTCTTGAGAGGCTAAATCGGGAAGGGCTCGCGATTTTGTTGGTCGAGCAGCTGGCGACCTTGGCCTTAAAGGTTTCGCTTCGAGGATATGTGTTCGAAAACTCGCGCATCACAATTAGCGGATCTGCGGACGACCTTGCCTCCAATCGGCAAGTTATCGAAGCCTATCTTGGTCGCAGAGCCGCATAGCCCCAGGCGCAGAGCAATTGCGGTTGCAGGAAATTTAGTCTGGCTGGCGCAGTACCGGCTCCAGCTTCAACTTGGTTAAACGTGCGAAAAAGGAGGACATTATGGGACAACGCATCATAGACCTGAGTGTTACGATTGAAGACAACATGCCGGCGCACAAGCTCTTTCAGAGCCCAATCTATTTGACGGCGCTAAATCACGAGAGCACCAAGTCATTTAATCTCGGCGTGCCGGAAGATCCGATGACGTTCCAGACGAACTACATGGGCATGCTAGACCATGTCGGAACCCATGTGGACGGCTTCCGTCACGTCAATCCCAGCGGAGCGACGATTGACGAGATGCCGCTCGACCTGTTTATGGGGAAGGCCGTCTGCTTCGACTTGCGGCACATTCCGGACCTCGGCGATATCGATGCAGCGGAAATGGATAAGGCGGAAGCCGCTTCCGGCGTGAAAGTCGACGGGCATATCGTCCTACTTTGCACGGGCTTGCACAATAGGCACTATCCCGACCGAAAGGTTTGCTGGACCAATCCCGGACTGACGGTTGACGCAACTCACTGGCTTAATGATCGCGGTTCGAAAATGCATGGCGTGGAAGGCCCTTCCACCGACAAGCCAACCGACAACATCTTCGCGCAGCACCGGGCGTGCAGAGATCTAGGCGTTTCGCACTTTGAATGGCTGGTAAACCTGGAAGAACTGGTCGGCGTCGGGGAATTTCAGTTTTTCGGCGCGCCGCTGAAATTCAAGGGCGGATCCGGGTCGCCCGTGCGAGCATTCGCAATTGTTGAGGATTGAACTAGAAGAATAGGACTCGCCGGGGTCTGCGGAGAAAAAAGGCCATGGGTAAGGAACTGCTTTTCAAGAACGCAGTCGAATTGCGCGATCTGGTTGTAGGCAAGGAGATTTCGCCTGTAGAGCTCCTGGAGCACTGCCTGGCGCGACGGGACGAAGTTGAGCCGTCGCTCAACTGCTTTGCCACCAATACCGACGATATGGCCATGGCGGCCGCCAAATCGGCCGAGAAGGCGATACTGGACGGGGAAACGCCGGGCCTGCTTCATGGCCTGCCGTTTTCGGTCAAAGACCTGATCGCCGTCGGCGGCGTTCGACAGACTTTCGGGTCGAAACCCATGGCGGGGAATATCGCGGCTGTCGACGCGCCGTCGGTTGAGCAGGCCAAACGGCAGGGCGCAGTCGTAATAGGCAAGTCTACGACGAGCGAGTTCGGATGCAAGCCGGTGGGAGACAGCCCGATTACCGGGATTACCCGGAATCCGTGGAACCTGAAGAAGACGCCGGGAGGTTCGAGCTGCGGAGCCGTATCGAGCGTAGCAAGCGGCGTAACGCCATTTGCGCTTGGAACCGATGGTGGGGGGTCCGTGAGGATCCCCTGCTCGCTGACTGGACTGTTTGGTATCAAGGCGCATTTCGGCCGAGTGCCGGTTTACCCCGTTTCGGCCACTCCGACGCTGGCTCACGTCGGCCCGATCGCGCGAACGGTCAGGGACGCCGCCTTGGTATTGTCCGCGATTTCGGAATTCGACCGGAGAGACCCTTTTTCGGTCGCCGGCGGCGTGCCAGACTTTTTGGCGGCGTGCGACAAGCCCGTGAAGGGCATGAAGATCGCATGGAGCCCGACACTCGGCTATGCGAACCCGTTGCCGGAGGTCGTGGAAATCTGCGAGCAAGCAGTTGGAGTATTCGAAGAATTAGGCTGCGAAGTGGAATTGGTCGATCAAGTGATGGACGAAGACCCGAGCCATATTTGGATGGCGGAGTTTTACGCCGGCGTCGGAACTCGGCTCAAAGGAGTTCTTGAGCAATCTCCGGACCAGTTGGATCCCGCGGTTGCCCAGGTATTGGACGGGGCGCTCGATCAAACGCTTGAAGAATACTATTCCAAGGTCTTTCTGCGCTACGATTTCCGAGAAAAAATGCGTTCCTTTATGGAGGATTTCGACCTGCTTCTTTCGCCGACGCTGCCGGTGGCCGCATTTGACGTTGGATTAAACGTTCCTCCGGAAATGCCGGACGCAAACATCATTTCGTGGGTTTGCTATACGTATCCGTTCAACCTAACCGGCAATCCCGGGGCTTCGCTGCCAGTCGGATTTACCGCCGATGGCCTGCCGGTAGGATTGCAGGTTATCTCCCGGGCGATTCGGGAGGAGGATATTTTCAGGGCGTGCGCCGCATTCGAGGCGGCAAGGCCTTGGAGCCAATTCATTCCGCCAATCGAGTGATGGAACGCGCCGCGCCGCCGGGCATTGAGTTTCCGGTCGGCGACAATAAGTGTCAAGCAAAAGGGAAAAAACAGGCAATCCTGCAAAAGCGCGGGGAATCGCCAAAATCCCGCACTTCTACACAGCCGTCGACACCAAGCTTTTCATTCGGCACCGCATCGCCCGTTCGCAGCATCGACGAAAATCTTCTTAGATTTCCCATTCGCGCTCCGTCGCCCGCGCGGAATTCGCTAGGAGGGATCGGCTTGCCTTGGACAGAGCGCTCCCCTGACATCCGAATGCGGCGATCGTCTTGCCGAGATCCCGCCGGAAGTCGGAGACATCAAGGTTAACCGCCATACGGTCGGATTAATGGCCGATCGATGGGCAAGTAGCGGCGAAGCCGCTCACGAGCGCGACTGACTGCGTCGGCGGTCCCGGACTCCGCCACACGGCGGACAACCCTTTGCCTTTCGTCCTGTCGGGACGAATACCCGCCTCGGACACGCGGAATTCATCGCACTGAGGCATATGAGCGCGAAGGCAAATCGACGCGATCGGGCGGCGCAAACTGCTTTTTCCAGGTCGCCTCCGCTTTTAAACTTAGCTTGCCTCTAGCGATTCGGCGCTTTGATGCGCACGTTGCTGTTTACCCCGCGCCAGTCCGATGCCGGAATATTTTCGGTCTCGGTCCTCAAAACGACCAAAAGTCGATCCGAACTCGACCCGAGCGTAAATCCGTTCCGAAAAACGCATCTTGCCGCCCGAATTCCGCGCATTCGAAAACTGCCCGCATTTCAAGCGATCAATGAACGCATCGCTGTTTCTGTCTTTCCGCCGGCCCAGCAATAGCTCGGAAGCCGAAATTCGACTTCCGCAGGCCAGAATATCCGCAAGGAGGGAAAGACCGGCAGGGCTTAGATGAGCTTTTCAAGGAATTCCTGGGTTCGCTCGTCGCGGGAGCGGTTGAAAAACTCCTCGGTCGGCGCCTGCTCGACGATGCGGCCGCCGGACATGAAGACGAACCGGTCGGCAATCTCGCGAGCGAACCCGATTTCGTGCGTGACGAGTATGATTGTCATTCCGTCTCTTACCAGCCTGCGAATGACATCCAGGATATCGATCACGGTTTCGGGATCGAGAGCCGACGTCGGCTCGTCGAACAGCATAAGATTCGGCTTCATGGCCAATGCGCGGGCAATTGCAACGCGCTGCTGCTGGCCGCCGCTCAATTGATGGGGATACGCGTTCGCCTTTTCGGCCAGCCCGACTTTTTCAAGCAGCTCGATCGCCTGCGCGTCGGCCCGTTCGCGCGAAAGCCTTCGGACCAGGCGAAGGGCCAGAGAGATGTTTCGCCTGGCGGTCAAGTGGCGGAACAGGTGAAACCGCTGAAAAACAAAGCCGATTTCCTGACGCTGCGAATTCATGATTCGCGTCGATACCGGCGAAAGCCCTCCGGCGCCGTCGAGGCGGGAGCCGACGATCTCGCCTGCGACCGCCACGGCGCCGCCGTCCGGAACCACAAGCCCGTTCAGGCAGCGCAGAAACGTCGTTTTGCCGCAGCCGCTCGGTCCGATAATGGCCACGACCTCTCCGGGCCGAACGCTGAAATCGATGCCGTCCAGAGCGGCGTGGTCGCCGAATTTCTTTCGCAAGCCGCAAGTTTCCAAAATCGCGGCCTGCGTCGCCCGAGGCTTTCGAGCGGACAGCCGTTCCGCGAATTCCCGGAGTTCCAAGCTTGTTTCGGCGCGGCGGACGCGGCGCGGCCAGAGCTGCTGCCCGGGTCGCTGCCGCGTTGGCGAAGACCATTTCTCCAAATGCCTCTGAATTGCGTCCCATCCGCTGGTCATCGCGAGATAGTAGATCGCGGCGGCGCTATAGACCTCGAGCGGACGAGTCGTGAATTGGGCGATCTGCTGCGATACCCTGAGCAGTTCGGCAAACGAGATTGCGGCCAGCAGGGAAGTCGCCTTGAGCATGTAATTGAAATTGTTGCCCAGCGGAGGAATAATCACCTTAACCGCCTGCGGAAGAACGATAAGAAAAAAGACCTGCCAGCGCGGCATTCCCAGCGACTGCGCCGCATCGCGTTGCCCGGAATCGACGGACAGCAGTCCCGCCCGGACGATTTCGGCCATTCTCGCGCCTTCATTGAGGCCGAGGGCCAAGAGCCCGGACGCGACGATCCCGAGCGGAATCCCGAGCTGGGGGACGACTGCGAAAAAGGCGAGAATCTGAACGAGCAGCGGCGTTCCCTGAAACAGCCAGCGATAGCCCCAGCCCGGCGCTCTTACCAGCGGATTCGAAGACAGCATCGTCGGCGCCACCAATATGCCGATCAAGGTTCCCATCGCCTGCGCGACAACCGCAACCCAGATGGTCGTCCAGGCCGCTCGAAGCATTTGCTGAGATGTCAGCGCATCGAAAAAGTACGACCAGCCCCAGCTCATTCAGCGCTCCGATGGAATAATTGAAGTCATTCCAAATACCTGGGCGCAAGCCAGGTCTTGTTGTGCGCGGGCGCGTTGTCAGGGTCGAGAATCAGTTCAAAGCCGCCGCGCCGGCGGCCGCCCATCGAAAAATCAAGCACGCTGCATAGGCCGGGCGCGGCGGAGATGACGTCGTGCGCCGCATTGATAATCATAAGCCCGGCGCCTTTGATCGATACCGCAGCCGGAGTCAGCGACGCATGGATGCGATGAGTGCCTTCGATGAAGATTTCGTCGATCTGCCTATGGCCGAACCGGTCGGGGCCGTAGAACATTTCGAGCGTCAAGCGAATTGCGGCCCTGCCGCGGGCGTACCCCGCGCCGGTCTGCGTAATGCCGACAACGCACCCCGGCTCAATGGGGCCGAGATCGGAACCGGACTCGATTGCCTCCGGATAGGTATGCGCCTTCCAGTCCTCGTCGATGCGCTCGATTTCCAAGCCGAACCGTTCGCCGAGCGACGCAATGGATTCCGGCATGGACATGTGGCCGACGATGCGGCCCGTTTTGAGCTTGTCCTCGAATTCGCCGGTCGGAAGGCCGAATCCCACGTGGTCAATGTCGTGCGGCCCGGTTCCGGTTACATCGACGACGCGGGACGCGGAAACCGATGTGACGGCGGTTGAAACTCGCCCCAGCACCAGAACGAGCGAGTCGAATACGAATCCCGGGTTAATTCCGCAGCCGACCACGCTAACGCCGTTTCGAAGCGCGCAGTCGTGCAGGGCTCGAGCCTCCGCCGGAAATCTTAGCTTCGGATGGAACATGCCCTCCGATGCGGATATGACGTTCATGCCGGCATTCATCGCCGCGTCTAGCTGCGGCCGAATTGTCGGAACATGGGATTCAGTCATGTGAAACAGGACGTCCGCCGGCCGCTCCAGTCCCGCGATGCATGATTCGAGGCTTGGCTGGATAATTAAATCCGGCAGCGCGGCGCTGGAGAAGGCGTCTCTAAGCGACCTGTTCGCGAGACGCGGGTCGTGGTCAACCGCGCCAGCGATTTCCAGGTCGTCGACGCCGGCGGCGAACGCATCCACGACTTTGCTTCCCAGAGCGCCGAGTCCCCAGAGTATGGCTCTTGCTCGATCTCGATTCTTCATTGGGTTTCTCCATATCTAGAGTTTGAGCGAAAACCATCTGGCTCGCTGCGCCGCAGGCGCATTTGACCATCCGGCTGCGAATCGTCGTTCGAGCTGCGCTTGCACCAGCGTCCAGACAGTTGTCATCGCCAGATAGTAGATTGCCGCAACGGAATAGAGTTCGATCGGGCGGAATGTCTGGTTTATCGCCAATGTGGTAACTCGAAGCAATTCCTCGAACGAAATCACCGACAGCAGCGATGTCGTGCGGAGATTGGAAAGGAATTCATTTCCAAGCGGCGGTATGATAATCCGAAAGGCCTGAGGCAAAATGACGTACATCATAGTCTTGCCTCGGCTCAACCCGAGCGAACGGGCGGCCTCGATTTCGCCTTTGTCTACCGACAGAATGGCGCCTCGAATGATTTCGGCCATGAAACCGGACGCATTCAATCCAAGTCCGATCAGGCCGGCTTCGATAACGTTGAGCCTGATGCCAAGTTGAGGCAGGCCGAAATAGAGCAGGAATAGCTGGACAAGCAGCGGCGAGCCGCGCCAGAACCAGACGTAGAAGTTGGCCAGCCAGCGAATAGCGGGATTCTGGGACAGCTGCATGAGGGCCACCCCGAATCCCACGATAACGCCGATGACCTGGCTGACCACGGCGACCCAAACAGTCACCATTGCCGCA
The DNA here is from genome assembly GCA_002238565.1 of Albidovulum sp. bin36. GTDB lineage: Bacteria > Pseudomonadota > Alphaproteobacteria > Rhodobacterales > Rhodobacteraceae > JAPPFL01. The sequence continues at coordinate 18,134 of MPMP01000015.1, read as the reverse complement.
TTCGTGAAAAGCGGATCGCCCAAATAGGCGAAAAAAGTTTCGGAGGACCAGTTCATCGCAAGCCTAGCCGCCGAAATTCAAATGGGGAAAGTCGCGATAGCCATTGAACGAGGCTATAGATTTTGAAAAGGGCCACTCCGCCGGTTTCGCGAAGCGGCCCGGAAAACTCGTAGTCGCGCTTGCGAAATCGATTTACGGGTTAAGAGCGAATTCCGAAACGCCGGCCACTCCCCACTTGTTAACGATTTCGTCGTAGGTTCCGTCGGATTTCATCGATTCGAGCGCCGCCTGGACTGCTTCGGCCAGAGCCAGATTGTTCTTCAGCGTGGCAATAGCCAGCGTGTTCGGATAGGCGGCTGCGAACGGCATTACATATCCTGGATTCCGGCTTAGGTAGAAGTGCGCCTGCGGGTCGTTCAGGTAGGCGCCGTCGGCCTGGCCGCTTGCCAGAGCCTGGATCGCATCGGCATTGGTGTCGAATGCCCTTATATCGATCCCTTCATGCCCGGCGGCCTCCATTCTCTCGCTCTCGGCGATAAGGTGCTGGTTGGTCGTGCCCGCCGCCGCCACGGCTACGGTGCGCCCGGATAGCTGGTCGAAACAGGCATTGTAGCTCGCCGCGTCGCCGATCATCGGGCTGCATTCGACGACGAGAGAATCGTCGGTTCGAACCATCAGCCCCTCGCCCCACTGAACATAGGCGACCATGTGCATGATTTCCTTGCGCTTGGGGTTGATAAAGATCGACGTGCAGATTCCGTCGAACCGGCCCGCTTGCAGTCCGGGAACCAGTCCCGGAAATGCCAAATTGGTCCATTCGATCTCAGCGCCGAGACGAACCGCGATTTCGCCGCACATATCGACGTTCAGCCCGTCGTTTTCGCCGTCGGCGTTGATAAACTGGTTGGGCGCAGCCGCGAAATCGGCGCCCAGATGCAGCGTTCCCGACGATTGCGTCGCGCCTTCCGGCAGCATCATGTCCGCGCTCGCGGCCGTCGCGCCGAATATAAGCGCAGCGCTTGCCGACTGCAGAATTCTACGCATAGTAAGTGATAACGTACTCATCAGCGTGCCTCCCCTGTAATTTGCTGACTACCGCACGCCAGTGTAGACATCCGAATATGCAATTGCAACCTTTTGGCGGGTTCGATTGCCCGAGCCGCCCGCGCGGACGCTCTCGCAGAGATCAAATGATGAAACTTGTACCTTTGGAAGACGTGTTTTGGTTCACGCGTACTGCGAAAGCGCCGTCGCCGTGCTCCGTCGAAAGCGGCGCGGCGGCGGAAGTGGCCGTTATCGGCGCCGGCTATCTCGGCCTCTCGACGGCGTTGCATCTGTCCGAGGCGGGCGTCAAAACGGTCGTGATGGAGGCGAATGCGCCCGGGCATGGCGCATCGGGACGAAATTCGGGATTTGTCGTCCCCGCATTCGTTTCAGCTCTCGGGCCAGGCAGGGTTCGGCAGCTCCTAGGCGACGACCGCGCGGAGCAGCTGTGCCGCCTAGCCGCAAATTCCGGCAACGCGGTGTTCAACTTGATACGGGAAAAGCGCATCGAATGCGACGCGGAGCAATCCGGCTGGCTGCAGCCCGCGCACGGCAGCGCAAGCGCCGACCTGCTCAAGCGCCGCCGGGAGGAATGGGCCGATATCGGCAAGAATGTGGATTTGCTGGACAGCGATGAGACAGCGGCGTTGACCGGCGCCGCCGGCTACAGAGGAGCGTTGCTGGACAGGAGCGGCGGCCAGTTGAATCCGCTGGGATTCGCCCGGGGTCTGGCGAAGGCGGCGAAGGACGGGGGCGCCGGCATCCTGACCGAGTCTCCGGTAACCGGCATCGATAGGCTTGGCGGGCGCTGGCGCATTCGCTGGCCCCGCGGACACTTGTATGCCGATCGTGTCCTCGTCGCCACGAATGCGATGGACGGCGCGCTCGTTCCGCGATTTTCCCGAAGCATCCTGCCTCTTGTCGTCTGGCAGATCGCCACGTCGCCTCTGGATAGCGAGAATCGCGCGACTATTCTACCTCGGCGGCAGTGCTCATCGGACACTAGGAGGGACATATTCGCATATCGCTGGACGCCGGATGGCCGTTTGCTGACCGGCGGGCTGGGCGCGGCGGGGTTCGCATCGCCCGAAGCGATCTATCGAAAGCTCTTGCGGCGTCTGCGGTCCATTCTGCCGATAACGGGACCCTGCAAGGTTGAATTCGGCTGGAATGGCGCGATTTCGATTACGCCGGATCTGCTGCCGCGCCTCTACGCGATAGACAAGGGGCTTTATGCGGCGGTCGGCTGCTGCGGTCGGGGCCTGGCTCTGTCTACGGCGCTCGGCGAAAACCTGGCGGCGTTCCTTCGTTCCGGCGACGAAGGGGAATTGTGCGTTCCTCTCAGTCTTCCGGCTCCAATTCCCGGTCGGAGCCTGGCAAGGCATCTACCCGCGCTTTTGCTGCCTTGGTCGCGGCTGCGCGACAGCGTCGAATGCGGCCGCCCGCCGAAAATCAACTGATGCAAGTCGGAAAGAGCCGCCGTTTCGATGGCGGCATTGCAGGTGGCCATGGGCATAGGCAACCGAAATTTTCTCGTCCCGCCGAATCGCCCGTTTCGCGATTTCTACGCTCTGGAGAGCAACCGAAGGCGAAGGCGGAATTCTTCCCGGCGATAGCATTCGTTTTGCGTTCTTTGCGAACTTCGCATTTGGGTTTATGAATTGGTCCGTTCGACTTTAGCCGCGTTCGCCGAATAGAGCCGGCGGCGATATGCATCTTGCGCGCATGTTCCGACCTAGCGCGGCCTAGCCAAGTTCATTCGAATTCAGATTCCCGGCTATTCGGACCTGCAGTAGTGTCAGCGCCAGGCCGGTAGCCGCCTGGGTTGGATCGATAACGGGCAATTCCAGCCTGTCCTGCAGTTTCGCCCGGTAGCGCGCCATGCCGGCGCAGGCGAGAACAATGACATCGGCGCCGCATTCATCGCGCAGGCGCCGTCCCGCGTCGGCGAGGCGCCGAAACGCGTCGTCTTCGCTGCTAAGACCTGCAACGCCTGTTTCGACCGAAAGCTCGCCGACAATTCGCTTTTCCACGCCGAGGCTCCTGTAAAGGCGCATATGCCGGTCGAAAGAACTTTCCAGTATCGAAATCACGCCCGTGCGGCTGCCGATCGCCAGCGAAGCCAGTATTGAGCTTTCTCCAATGCCGATAATCGGCGTTTTGCAGGCAGCTCGCGCTTCCTGCAGCCCGGGGTCCGAAAAGCACGCGATTACGAAAGCGCCGCATTCCTCGCCGCGGCGGCGGACATATCGGCATATTCGCCCGGCGGCGTCCGCGACATCGTCGTCGCTCTCGATGGCCGGCGGGCCGTCATGCAGCGTAACGCAGGCGACATCCGGTCTTCCGGCCGCGCGAAGCGGGTCTAGCGCAGCATCGATATCCCTAGTCACGGATTCCGAACTGTTCGGGTTTATAACGACAATCTTGTTCACGGTCGTGAAACTTCCGCCTTGAAAAAATCCTAAAAGCGAAATTATACGGAAACTAGGGAAAATGAAACATCTACGCCTTGGCCTTCGCTTGGAGCCGCGATTGCGCTTCCGCAACAATGCGCCGGGCGTTTCAACGCTCCCGGGTTCGCGCGGGCAAAGCCGATAGAGATCGACAATTGACAACCATTTTCATAGGGGCTCTGCGATGCAGCGCTTGATCGTAATTCCCGCCAGGTACTCGTCCACCAGATTCCCCGGCAAGCCTCTTCAGCTGCTTGCCGGTTCGGGAGGCGGCCGAAAATCGCTCATTCAAAGAACTTGGGAAGCCGCGTCAATGGTTGAGGGGGTGGATCAGGTTGTCGTGGCGACGGACGATATTCGAATTAGGGATGCAGCGGAAGATTTCGGCGCCGAAGCGATCATGACATCTCCGTCCTGCCGGAACGGTACCGAAAGGTGCGCGGATGCCGCGGAAGTACTCGGCGTGTCGGACGCGCTGGTGATCAATGTTCAGGGCGACGCTCCGCTTACGCCCCCCTGGTTCGTTGAAGACTTGATAAACGCTATGGAAAATGTCTCCGATGCGCATGTCGCGACGCCTGTAATTCGCTGCAACGGCGAAGTCTTCGAGCAATTGAAAGAGATTCGAAGCAACGGCCTGGCTGGCGGAACCACGGTCGTGTTCGACGAAAACAGGCGAGCGCTTTATTTTTCCAAGCAGGTCATCCCCTGGACGAATCGAGCCTATCAGGACCGGGAAGAGACGCCGATTTTCTACCATGTGGGAGTTTACGCGTACACCATAGACGCGCTGAACTGGTATTCGCGAAGGCCCGTCAGCTTCCTGGAGGCCGTGGAGGGCTTGGAGCAATTGCGGTTTCTGGAAAGCAATATCTCGATCGAATGCGTCGAGGTGGACCCGCGAGGACGCGAATTCTGGGAATTGAACAATCCGGGCGACATCGCCGAAATCGAGCGCATTCTTGCAGCTGAAGGCATCGAATAGACGGTCGGGCATCGAGCGGGCGCGCATATTCGGCCCGCGGGCGCTCCGACGGATTCCCCGCTTGGCGGAGGATTGCGGATTAGGATCCCGGAAATGGTCAACAGGCATGCCGGCTGAAAAGCGATTGATGCCATTTCGCAAGCAATTCGTTTGGGCGCGCGAAACCTTCGAGCGGCATTCCGGACCGCATCCGATTCGCTTTCCTGCGCGAAAAAAATCTCCGGAACGATTCAATGGCTCTTGCAACTCGATCGACGATGAATGCGAATGCTCGTCTCGAACGATCCGATTGACTATCCGGTCGCGAGCGGCAATTTTGCCGCCGAACCCGAGGACGGAGGGAAATCGTACCGATGACTGAGCTAGGAATCCGGCCGCGCCGGTCGTTCATCTTCACGCCGGGCCTCAGGCCCGAAATGTTTCCGAAAGCATTGGCGTCGGGAGCCGACATCGTTTGCGTGGAGCTTGAGGACGGAATAGCGCCAAAGGACAAGGCAGTCGCGCGCGCCAATGCCTTGAAACTATTCAGCAGGCCGCAGGCGGACGACGGAGTGGAGCGGATTCTCCGCATCAACTCGCTGCGCGAACGGTTCGGAATTGCCGACATTGAGGCCGTTCTGGATTCAGATACTCCGCCGCCCTCGCTCATGATGCCGAAAGTGCGGACGCCGGACGAGGTTGTGATGCTTGACAATCTTCTGACCGAGCGCGGGCACGAAATTCGCTTGCACGTGATAATAGAGACGAATGAAGGGCTCGAGGCGGCCTACGAAATCGCGAATTGCAGTCCAAGGGTCGACACGCTGTTTTTCGGCGGCGTCGACATGGCCGCGGAATTGCGATGCCGAAACGAATGGGAGCCGCTGCTATACGCGCGGTCGCGCGTCGTGCATGCGGCCGCAAGCGCCGGCCTCGACGCGGTCGACGTTCCGTACTTGGATCTTGCCGACCCTGCCGGCATGAAGGAGGCTGCGATCAAGGCGCGCGAACTGGGATTTTCCGGAAAGGGCGCCGTGCATCCCAAGCAGATCAAGTCGCTCAACGAGGTGTTCACGCCCTCCGCAGAGCAAATTGCGAAAGCTCGCCGAATTATCGCCGAATTCGAGGCGGCGGATACAGGTCTAGTCGTAATCGACGGAAAGCTTATTGAAAAACCTGTCCTGCGCGAGATGCATCGGATAATGGCTATAGCCGACCGAGTCGGTGCCGCGTAGGCCCTGGCCGTAAATCCGCAGCAATCGTCTCTCTCCCGAAATTCTCCCGGGAGGCCGCAGCTGCGCCTAGGCTTCGCGAGTTCCCGCACTCGAAATCGCAGGGCGCGCTCGGCCTCGCGGCGCTTCCGGGAACCGCCCGGCGAAACAGCTAATCGGCAAAGACGGACTTTGCCGGGAGCAGGCCGCCAGGCCGTCTTTCAGCTATGGCCCCGCACCGTCTCATAGCTCGCCGCGCATTGCCGAGAAACGTTTGTCCGATAGCATTCCCGCCTCGATTTCGCCTCGAGGCAGTCCGCGCTACGTCGTCGGTTCCGGAGGAATGCTGCGGTCCACGCCTCTGACAATATTCTTTTCCTGATCGAAGAACGGCAAGTCCACGATCCGGCATCGATGAACTTCTCCGTCCGGCAGGCGCAACGACAGCGCGCGTCCGAGCCAGTCTCCCGGCGCGTTGAATCTTGCGTATCCGATGCCTAGTCCCAGCGTCGGCGATGGCACGCCGGCCGTAATTCGGCCGACCTCGTCGCCGCCGTCGAGAATGACGCTGCCGGCGCGAGGCGTTTCCGTTTCGCAGGTCAGGCCAAGAAGCACAGAGCGCCTGTCGCGGCCTTCCAGCGCGGCGCGCCCTATGAAATCGAATTTGCCCATATCGATAAATTTTTCGAGACCGGCTTCGAACGGAGTCATGCTAACGTCCATATCCGTAATATTGCCGAGGATGCCGCTTTCAATCCGGCGAATTGTCATTGCGCGCGTTGAAGAAAATTCCATGCCGAATGGTCCGCCGGCGGCCATCAGGTGATCCCACAGAGCCAAATGATCGGTACTGGCTCCGTCGCAGTAGATCTCGAATCCCAGTTCGTTCGTAAACCCGGTGCGAGAGATGAAAAGCTCCTGCCCGCCCAGGTCGAAATAGCCGGAGCGGAAGTAGCGAATTGATTCGTCGATTTTTCCATTCGAGGCCGCATTCATTATGTCTATCGAAGCCGGCCCCTGGATTTGAAGAACGCGCGAGCGAGGGTCCGATATCGTCACGTCCATTCCGTCGGAGTGGGCGATGAGCCAGGCTTCGAACGGTCCGTCGGCCTGCACGTACCAGAATCGATTTTCGGCTAGCTTGAATACGATACCGTCCATGAAGACGCCGCCTTGCGGCGTGCAGGCGATCGCGTAGTATCCGCGACCCTCCCGCATATTGTCGACCCTGCGGGCCAGCACCTTGTCGAGGAAAGGGATCGCATCGGGACCGGTAATTTCGATCGGTTTCTCCGGCGTGTCGAATAGCAGCGCCTTTCGACGCAGAAGCCAGTAGTTCTCAATCGGATCCTCGCCGTTATAGACAGCGAAGTACCGACCGGCATAGACGCCGCGAACCATATTCGATGTATTCTGGCGCGGCAGGAACGGCGACTCTTCGAAGCGGCGCGCGCTAACCGGCACCGTGTTTGTAAGATCCGAAGCTTCTTGCAGGTTCAATTTTCGTCATCCTTCTAGAAATGCGGAAATGTTGCCGTCATGCGGCGGCCCGGTCCGGGCGGAATAAATCCGGACCGGCGCCCGACGGGATAGCCCGGCGCTGAATCGTCGATCCAGTCCCGGAGGAGCGGCTTTCGGGACTTCATTTTCGGAATCCAATGCATTCGGGCGGCGGAATTTGCGCCTGAGGCGATTGTCGGCCGCGTCGAATGGAACGCCGCGCGAAATCGCGAATTCTCTCGCGAAAATGCGGATGCGGGAACGAAACTCGGGAGTCTCCGGGCATCGTTGACAATGCATGTCACGCTCCTTCGCATACTGCGCTCCCGAAAATATATTCGAGCGCGCTGCTCCAATGCTTCGACCGCTGCGCGGCGGAGCCTAGCCGAATTCTATAAATTCGCCGTGTCGGAAGCAGGCTGAATCGGAAAGTAATCCTCGAATTCACCTTCTCGCAAGACATCCGCTGTCGCGCAATGCAGCCCGCCGCCGAATGCGTAGGCTTCCCTTAGCTCGACCTCAACGACATTCATTCCCAGCTTGTCCAGCTGCTCTGCCTGGTAGACCTCGGATTTTTCAACGCAAACTGTTTTCGGATCGAGGACCAGTACGTTCATGGAAAGCCAGACCGAAGAATAGCAGAGCGGCGGAGGCTGGTTGTGCGCCGGCGGAGCTGCATCGACGATTTCCCAGTCATTCCTTCTAAAGAGTTCGCGTTGATCGTCGGGGAGGCGCCTGTTTGGGTTGTTCAGAATGAGTCCCGGCCGCAGCGGCGTGAACGTGGCGTCAATATGTATCGGGAAAGGGTCGCCCGGAAAATTTACCGCATGCACCCGGTGATCCGGGAAATGGCGCCTGATCCAGTCAATGCCCTTGAGATTCGTCGTGAATCCATGCTGAACCACCAGGTCGCGGCCCAGGCGCAGAACATCCGCGGCATCGAAAAGAGGCTCCTCCTCGGTCGTGACAAAGTGCTTGTTCGCCGTCCACTCCAGCCGCTGCGCCTCGCTGATTCCATGCGAAAGATAGTCCGGATGGTAGTCCTCGTCCGTTAGGCGAGGCTTCGGGGCGGCTTCGTGCCTGAAGTCCGGATCCTCCTCCCAGTACCTCTGCATTAACGGTCGATAGCAGAGATACTCGAACCAGCGGCACCGGTACGACATGATAGCCTCAAGAATTTCCTTGCCGACGGTTAGCAGAACATCGCGCGGCGGCATGCAGCCGAACTGGGTGGGCGTGCGGAAATCCGGCGTTTGCACCGGCTGCGAAAAATCGATCGGAGTCGGTCTGTCCACTCGAATTCCGCGGCTTTTCAAAACATCCGCAAATTTATCTAGAAGTTGATTTCCTTTATCGATAGTCTCCCTCGGCCGCATCCCGTGCCGGCCTTTCATATCGGAATCGTCCGGTACCTTGGCATTGACCGCCGGCTCGGGCGGCGGGATGTGGCAATCCGTGGCCACGCCGACGATCACGTGCCGAAGCGGGTCCCATTCATTCCAGCTGCAAACGCGCGTTGCTTCCGTTTTCGCCATGATCGCAATTTTCCTGGTTTCGGTAGATCTTCCGGTCTTCATTACGAGCGAGCTGATTGCCAAATTTATAGCGGCGGCGCCGCTTTACAGCGGCGAACGGAAAGCGGCAAGGCTTTGAAAGGGGGTGCGGATCAAATATTTCGCAGACGGCGAAATGACGATTCGATGCCGCGAGTTGAACAACCGAATCCCGATCCTTTTTCAGTTGCGTTCGGCGGCTTGATCACGAAATTTGTTCGGCAACCGGCCTAGTCAATTCCGGACGGCAAGATTTTCAAGAAAATTATGCTGCACCCTGCCCATTATGAGCAACCACATAAAATGAAGCAATTGGCGGTTCCCGCGTTCACGGTATTTGGGGAACCCCGGCACGATTGCGCATTCCGCGCGGCGCGCGCTCCGGTCAACCGTTCACTGCAGCGTCTAGGGCGTCGGCGGCAGTCGGACTACACGGATCGTCACCGCTGGACCGAACTCTTACTTCCCTTGGAACTTCAGACTAAAGCGGGTGCAAAGACGTATTCGCCCGGGGCGGATTCCTAGGCAAATTTATGTTAATTGGTCCCGTTGGGAATTCAGGCTAGCGAAGCTCCGGATCTGGATTTCAGGTAAAAGTCCGTTTTCAGCCTGGTGGCCGGCCCGGTTGGGACATGTCCGCCGGCCGCGCGTCCAGTCCGGATTCGAAATCCTCTCGCGCTATCCGCCGACAGCGAATTCCCTTGCCGTCCTACAAGGACCGGCGGGTTTGGCGCTACGCAAGTCCCAGCTCGACTTGTCGCTTGCCACTCCATGCCTGCGTCATTCGATCGGCGATGATCGCAATAATCGCCATGCCGATGCCCGCGACGAAACCATGGCCGAAGTTGCCGTCGCTTAGTCCGACGTAGACGACTTGTTCTAGTCCCTTCGTTCCGACAAGCGCGGCAATGACAAGCATGGCAATGCCGTACATAATCGTCTGATTTAGGCCCAGCATCATCACCGGAAGCGCCAGGGGCACCTTGACCTGCCACAGCATTTGCCATTTCGTGCTGCCCATCATCCTAGCCGCTTCGATCACATTTTCCGGCAAATTCCGGAGTCCGTGCTCGGAATACCGTACTGCCGGAACGAAGGCGTAGGCGATGATGGCGAGAAGAGCCGTGAATTCTCCGATTTTGTAAATCATGACGAACGGGATTAGGATCACGAACAACGGCATGGTCTGAAGCGTATCGTTGATCGGCCGCATAATCGCCGACACCGTGTCGTTGTGCGCGGCCCAGATGCCGATGCTTGCTCCGATCGCGAACGAAATGATCACTGCTATGCCGCAAAGGTAGATGGATAGCATGGCCTCGTGCCAAATACCCGTGGCGGCCATGAATCCGAACCCCAAAGCCGTTCCGATTCCCAGCCTGTAGCCGCCGATCCTCCAGCCGGCAACGGAGTAAACCAGTACCACGGCGGGCCAGGGCATATTTGTCAGCCCGATGTAGAAGAAAATCGCAAACAGAAGAATGAATATGCCGATCCGCCAATTCCATTTCGCAGTGCAGAAGGCTGCGATAGCGATCATGCCGAAAGCATAGGCCGCAGCATGCGCCGGCGTCATGGCGAAGCCCCAGGTAAACGGGCTAACAGCCATCTGCAGGCCGATCTTGGTCGGCAGCATTACAAAAAATAGGGACAGAGTTTTGATAGTTTCGATTTCAGTACGGAAGTTAACAATCAGATAGGTCAATCCGTCGTTCAATGCGCCCGCCGGGCTAAACTCCATTTCGCGCGGCCATTCCTCGAGGACATTGACGAATTCGGCTAGGGCGAAAAACAGAACAGTGCCGATAATCGCCGCGATCCAATAGCGATGTCGCCGAGCGAAGCTCTTTTCCGTCGGATCGTATTCGCCCGATCTCGCCGCGAAACCGGATGTCACGCGGTCGATAATCATGGCCATGAGAGCAATCACGAGGCCCGCAAGAAGGCTTTCGCCGAATTGAGCCTTGCGGATGGTCGACAGGACTTCCCAGCCGATGTCCGCCGTGCCGCCGATAATCGACGCTATGATGACCATGCTGAGAGAAGCCATTGTCGCCTGGTTCACGCCCAGCAGCAATTGCCGTAGCGACGAGGGAACGCGGACTTGCCAGAACAGCTGCGCGGGCGTGGCCCCGGACATAATGCCCGATTCGATTATTTCGTCCGATACGCCGCGAAGGCCCACGATGGTATTCCGTACCATCGGCGGGAACGAGTATAGAACGCTGGCGATCAATCCGACCACGGTGCCGAAGCCGAATAGCGTAAGAATCAGAAGAAGGTACGCAAACGCCGGCACGGTCTGCAGAATATCTAGCATCGGCATGATTGCGCGTTCCGCGCGCCTGGAAAAGAAACCGAGTACTCCGAATGAAAAGCCGACCAGTATCGCCAGCGGCACTGAAATCGCCAGCAGCGACAGGGAATTCATGCTTTCTTCCCAGTAGCCTATAACGACCATGTAGAGAGTCGAGAGCAAGGCGAATACCGCCAGGCGCCAGCCGGAGGCGGCCTGCGCGATCAAAGTGACCAGAAAAACGGATACGGCCCAGGGCAGGGAATTCAACGCCCACCGAACGCCCTTGATCGGCCAATCCAGCAGCCAGGATATTCCCAAAAAGAACCAGCCCAAGTTGCCGACCAGCCAATCCAGGATAGCGTTTAGCGCATCGTCAAGCGGAATGATCCAGCCTTCAGGATACTTGGATAGCCAGCCCCATTCCTTCTGCGCGACAACGAATATCAGCGTCACGATGATTACGGCAATCCATTGCGCGAACCCGCGGTCGAATTTCGCCAGCATTGTCAGGAATACCTTTTCGCGGCTTCGGGGGCGTCGCTGGAGCCTGAAGCGAGCGCGGCGACGACGCCGCGCGCGGTTGCAATGCCAAGGACGGATCCGTCCTCGCCCTCGACAACTACGCCTTCCTCATGGTCGGCTAGTTGCCGCAGCATGTTTTCGATAAGCGTATCGCCGGGTATTCTTTCCAGGCCGTCCACAGGCCCCTGCGGCTGTTCCGCGATGTCCGCGGCGCGCAGCACGCCTTCCCAGGGAACGTCGCTTGTGAAGTCCCGGACGTAGCCGTCGGCCGGATTCAGGATCAAATCGACGGGTCGGCCGATTTGCACGACCTCGCCATCGCGCATAATCGCCATCCGATCGGCTATTCGCAGGGCCTCGTGGAAGTCGTGAGTGATAAAGACGATCGATTTGTGCAGAACGGACTGGATGCGAAGGAATTCGTTCTGCATCTGCTTGCGGATCAGCGGGTCGAGCGCCGAAAAGGGCTCGTCGAGGAACCACACGTCCGGCTCCACGGCAAGCGACCGCGCGATCCCGACTCGCTGCTGCTGCCCGCCGGACAGCTCTTTGGGAAAATTGGATTCTCGGCCCTGGAGCCCGACCAGCTTGATGACGCGTTCCGCCTGCGAATATCGTTCCGATTCGTCCCTGCCCTGCAGCTTGAGCGGGAACGCGATGTTGTCGATGACGTTTAAATGCGGCAGGAGGCCGAAGTTCTGGAAAACCATGCCCATTTTATGGCGGCGGATTTCGATCAGCTCCTTTTCGGACTTCTTCAATAGATCGTCGCCGTCGAGCAGGATTTCTCCGGCCGTGGGCTCGACAAGGCGCGAGAGGCATCTGACGATCGTTGACTTGCCCGATCCCGACAATCCCATGATTACAAAGGTTTCGCCAACATGGACATCGAAGCTTACATTTGCATTGGCGACGATTTGGCCGCTCTCTCGAATTGCTTCGGCGAGCTTCGCGGGATCTTGAAAGCGGTCCTTTGAATCCTTCAAGAACTGATCCGGGTGCGCGCCGTAAACCTTCCATACGTTTCGACAGGACAGCTTGACCTTTTTGGTATCGCTGGAATTGCGCTTCATTGGTTGCCCCGATTCGCGTGCTAGCCCTTGAAAGCCATTATCATTCCGCCCGATTCGGTTGGCGCCAAGTGAAAGGGGCGGCGATTATCCTGCGCCGCCCCCAACAATGCTAATGTCCGACTCGAACAAAATCACATCGCGGCATCAATCCATGCCTGCCAGGTGCCTTCGTTGTTTTCGACCCACTCGGCTACGACATCGTCCAAGTCGCGGCCCTTGAAATCGATCTCCAGGATCGCGAGGTTTTCGTCCTCGTTCGTGAGGGTGAGCGCCTGCATCAACTTGTGTGCGGCCGGCCACTTGGCCTCGAAGCCGCTCCACGCGACTTTGTGAACCTCGGCCTGCTGAAATCCGCAGGCGGTCTCCCTGCTTTGGGTCTCCTCGACGCATTCGCCTTCCGTCGGGTTCCACGAAACCCAGTTGAAATCATAGTCGGCAAAAATCCAGTGGGGCTGCCAGAACATCATGATAACGGGATCCTGCGTCGCTACGGCTGATTTAAGCTCGGCAACCATGGCGCCCTCGCTGCCGCCCGGAATCGGTTCGAAAGGCATTTCAAGGGCGGCGACTACGTCGCGAGAGCGAGTGCCCCAGTCGGCCGGGTAGGTTATCAGGCGTCCATTCGGGAACGTATCGGAGGACGCGAACGCCATCGCGCAATCGTAAAGCGAATTGTAGTCCGGCAAGCCGGGGCATTTTTCTTCCATGTAGGGCGGGTAGATCCAGCCTTCTTTCGGTTCCAGCCCGAGGTCGCCTAGCAGGACTATGTCGCCTGCCGCAAGTGCGTTCGGGTAAATGTCGCCAATGTTGTTGGTCCATACTTCGGTCTGCAGGTGCAGGTTGCCTTGCATAAGGCCGGCGTGCTGAGTCAATGCGCCGGCGCTTACATATTCGATGTTGTAGCCCATCTTCTCCAAAAGCGAACCTGCCACTTTCGTAGAGAAGTGCTGACCTGTCCAGTCGTTGATGACGATCTTGATTGCATCCGAAGATTCGGGAATCGTGTCTGACCAAGCTGCGCCGTTCGAAATCAAAAGTGCTAGAGAGCAAACAGCGGCGGCCGATGATGTTTTAAGCATCTTCACCCCTTTTTTCTGACGAAGCCGGAAATCCTCGTTGCCGGTCGCCTTTAGTTCTGTCGTTTGGGTAGACTAAAATTCGCGAATGCGAAAGTCAACGCGAGGTTCGAAACCGGGCATGGGTCAGATTTGCTCCTTAGGCCGCTTTTTTCCACGCCGCCCAATAATCTCGGAAGTCGTTAAAAGTGTAGAATTCGAGGGTGCAACGCGACTATTGGTCCATATTGTCCCGCTTGACGCTCTTCTAAGACGTCGCCGAACCTACGCTCAAGAACAAATTCGGTTCACGTCCTTCGAGACTGAATTGCCAGAATATTTTTTTTGCGCATTCGGACGTGATCGGCTGGACTTCGATACGCCTATGGCGCTCGCGAGAATTGAATGCTCGTGCTCATTGGCCCCTCCATTCCGATCCTGCTCACGCCTGCCGAGCAAGGAAATCCCCGGGCCTTTCAACCGGACATTGTGAATTCATGTCACCTTGTAGTCTCGACCGGCTCTGTAGTTTTCGACGAATAGTGATAGCAGCATATATCCCTCCCAGAGTTTTTTGGTTCCCGGCATCGGCTGCCGCCTCGCCGGGGTGAATACCGCGAGGCGGGCCGTGTCGACCGCAAATCTCGCGATCATTGGATCAAGGCCGGGCGGACCTCGCTTTCCCCGGCAGTTCGGCTTGTCGGCAGGTCGCCGCCCAATGGCATTGCTTTAAGCGCCGGACTTTCCGCCGACATTTATTTATTGACTTTAACCGTCTGATTTAAGGGACTTTCGGAAAGCCGCGGAATCTTCGGAAGAGGGCTTAACTCATGGCCGCGAATCGGTCTTGCAGGAATCGAATTGGTCCGTCCGCTGGAAAATCGCCATGGATCCGCGCATCAAGGCCCTTAAATCCACGACCTTCGGAAGATGTCGGACGCGGTGCTCGCCCTGAGCTTGATGGTTGCGGCCAGGCGCAGGAGATCATCTCGGTTGCGGTGAACCGGCTCTTCATTAACGGCTTTGTCGGGGCGGATCACCCAATTGTCCTCCGCCCGGCCCATCGGCTTGAAGACATGGCGGGTCAGCCTGTCGATGCCTTTTATGCAGGGAGAGAACGAGAAGCCGAGTAGGTGCGTGAGGCCGAACACGGCCTCGGCGCAGCCGCGGGTGTCGGTCGAATGGATGTCGCTTTTGACGACATTGTTGCGCATCAGCCCATCAATGACATAGGCGCTTTCGCGGTCGGCGGAGCTGATCATCGGGGAATGCCAGAGAAGGTGCCGCTCGTCGACGATTGTGCAGGCGCCGATGCCCTGACCCTGCCCGAAATACCTGAGCGAGCGGCTGGCCGGCAGGCTATCATGCGCGTGAGAGATCGGGGCTGATCCTTTGGGTCTTCACTTACTTTTGTTCGGATAGGCCCAGTATTGCATCAGCGCTTTGGCTATCGTATATACAACAACCATGGCAATGATCGTTTGGGATGAGCCGAAAAGGCAAAGCAATCTTGCCCGGCACGGATTGGATTTTGCCGATCTGGACGAATGGATTTTCCTGGGCGCAGTGACGGTTCCCGCTAGGAAAACCGTCACATGGCAATAGGACGCCTGAACGATGAGGCCATCGCCGTAGTTTTCGTGCTTCTGGGAACAGAGGGCATCTCGGTGATCTCCATGCGCCCGGCGAGCCGCAAGGAAAGGAGCCTGCTATGACCAACAGGAATCGCAAGCCGATCTCCGACGCCGAAGAGAAGCGGATACAGAGGATGATCGATAGCGACCCGGATGCGCCCGAGGTTGCCGACGAACAGATGGCCGAGGCCAGGCCTTTCGCAAAAGCCTTCCCGGCCCTGGCCGAGAACATGCGGAAAAATGCCGGCGGGCGACCGCGGTCCGCAAACCCGAAGGTGCCGGTGTCGATCCGACTGGATCGGGACGTGGTCGCAAAATTCAAGGCGACAGGCCCGGGCTGGCAAACCCGGATGAACGAGGTTCTGCGACGCGAAGTCCTGACCAGCCGATAAAGGCCTCAAACGCGATCGCGGCATGAGGACCCCATAGGTTGGCTGTTGAAAACTCTTGGAGATGGATGTTCTGGTTCAGACTTGGAACCGGGGCGGGGTCCCGGATTCTGGGAATTTTAGCTTTTTCAGAAGGAAGACCCTCATGCAGGATTATGGTCCACCCCGCCAGATTACACGAGGAGCAGCAATGTCGTCATGCCTGTGTTCGACGGGAATGGCAGAAGCGGCAATGGCGTGGTGGTGGGCTTCGCGGTAGCAGGCATCCGGAAAGAAGCTCGGATGCCCGAATGGATCACTGGGCGTGTCGTGCCTAGACGGAAAAGAGGCCAAAATTCGCCAGTTCATCGAACTCGGCGTCTCCAAGCAAGCCCTCTATCAATTCATCCGAACAAGAGGCATTGCGCCGGGTCCTTTCCGAACATTTCTGCACGAAATGTGTTGGTACCCTTAAATCAGGAGGGCAGGGCAATCATTTCTGACAATCGCGACTAGTGGTTCGCCAGCGTAGAATTGCCGGATTCGATGAGTTTGATGCCGCGGCGCATTTACGATGCGAAAGTCGCGGGGGCGCATTCCTTTTCGATAGGCTTGTCAAGCCTTGTTTTTTGCCGCAGCGGGCCATGCCTATCTGGATCGCGCAATAAAGCCCGTCGCGCAGTAGAAAAGGGTTGCGTCCGGAGAGCGCCGGAATTTTCGAAACGCAATGCCGGCAGGCAAATGGCGGGAGCAAGAAAATGCAAAGTCGCTCTGGGCAAGGAGGAGCGCGATCATCTCGATTCGCCGGTCTACGTCAAGTCGTCGAAGGAGCACGGGAAGCGCGCCCACATTCCGCATTTGGCGGACGAAGGCGAATACGCGGGGAAAAGGTTTTCCGACTTGGAGATCGCGGGCGTCACCGGTTCGCATGCGACCACCGTGGAGCGCGTTCGAAGGCGCTGCGTCATGGAAGGCCTTGAAGCCGCGCTTGAACGCAGGGAGCAGGTCAATAGAAAGAAGCCCGTTCTCGACGGCGATGCCGAGGCGAAGCTGGTTTTTCCGTGCTGCGGCGAACCCCCGGAGGGATACGCTTCCTGGACGCTTTCGCTGCCGGCGGACGAGATGGCCTAGCTGGAGATTGTTGAAGCGACCGGCGCCGAGACGGTGCGCCTCGCTTTTAAAAAAAAGGGCTTAAGCCTTGGAAGGTCCAGTATTGTTGCATTCCGGCAAGGTCCAGCGGGGAATTCGTAGCCGGGATGGAGAATTTGCTCGACGCTTGCCAAAAGGAATACGCCGAGGACGAGGTTCTTGTCTGCATGGATGAAACCGGCAAGCAGCAGACGCTTGAAGTGGCCGCCCCCATTGATGCCGGGCCGGGGCGTCCCGAAATCCATGATTTCGAATATGTTCGCAACGGCGTGTCGAGCCTGTTCATGTTCTACGCGCCTCTCGACAACGGGCGTCGCGCGGAGGTGACGGAAAGGCGCACAAGACAGGATTGGGCCAGGCAGATCGAAAAGCTTGTCGATGAGGATTTTCCCGGCAAGCGCATCACGCTGGTCATGGACAATTTGAACGCCCGCGATATCGGCTCGCCATACGAGACATTCCCGCCGGCCGAAGCCCATCGCACGGCGTCCCGGATCAATGCCGTCTTCACGCCGAAGCGCGGCAGCTGGCCGGACATGGCTGAAATCGAAATCGGGGTCTTGGCGAAGCAATGCCCCGAGCGCCGGATTCCCGACCGGGAAGCCATGAGAAGGGAAGTCGCCGCATGGCGGAATTGTCGCAATGCCGCCAAGGCAACGGTCAATTGGCGGTTCACGACCGAAGACGCGCGAATAGGACTCAAGTCACTTTACCCAGTTATTCAACAAAGTTGAACCACTAGGAGTAGGTGATCTTGGCGACAACAAGCTCCGTCTGATAGCGGTCCAAAACGCCGTCGTCGGCATCTATTCTGGATGCCACCGGATATGGGGCGATGATGTGCTGGCAGAAGCCGTGGATGGTCGAGCAGATCATTTCGTCGGGGCACTGCGTCCGCCGCTGGCCAGATGTCTGCGTTGCTCGTCCGAGAGGCCCTCCGGAAGGGCGACGCGAAGCTTGGTCGGTATTACGTCGTCCGCAAGAGCACCCACAAAAGCCCGCGCCTGGATGAGTAGCGTTCAAATAGCGCGATGCGCGTACGCCCATGGCTTAGCTGACCCGAAACGGGAAGTGCGAGGCGAATTCCGCCAAGTGTTTGAAGTAGACCTGCCGAGCGTGCCTCTCAGAGTTTGTTCCTAAAGTGGCAATTGGCCCCGAACCATGGTATTCCATCAGGAAAGTAACACCAGATGGAGGCTATCATGGCTTGGACCGAGGCCAATCAGGCAAAGTATAAACGGACGGACGATTGCCGTCAAAACAATCTGACTGATGAGGAATGGTCGCTGATTGAACCTATGATTCCGGC
>MPMP01000144.1 GCA_002238565.1 Albidovulum sp. bin36 | reverse complement strand
ACGGAGACGACCTAGGGACGTGCTCTACATGGCCGCAATGTCGGCCTGCATGTTCAATCCCGACATGAAGGAACTGTACGGACGGCTCAAGGAAAGGGGAAAGCCCCACAAAGTCGCCGTGACCGCGGTCATGAGGAAGTTGATCGTGACCGCGAACGCCCTGCTGCGCGACGGCCGCATGTGGGAGGACCGGACGGCGGACGCCGCCTGACGCCCGTGCTGGGCCGCGTCTCGCGGCGGCCCGCCAGGCCCCGGTACGAATCAGACTGGCCGGTCACGCCTCAGTGGCCGGGCAATTCCGGCATGCGCGCGCGATGCCTGCTTGTGGACAAGGATGTGGAAAACTGTGGAAAAACCGGACCCGGATCCCCGAAAACCGCCTAAAAATGTTGAATTCCGGCTTGACATAAAACATGGATAATGATCCGCGCCGACGCCCGCGCCAACGCCGTCTTCGCATGCCGGGGCGCCGACGGGGCGGAATCCGGCGCCGAACTCGCCGGCACCGGCCGGGACCGGAAGTTCCGGGGCATGGCCGCAGGATCCCGCAAGGCCGCGGGAAGCTTCTGGCTTCCCGCCGGCGCCGTCCCGCCGCCGGCCGTCATGCTCGTCCCAACCGCCCCCGGCGGCCCGGCGGCCCCCCCGCCGACCTCCCGGCCTGGATCGCGCAGTGGAAGCCGGAGCGCGTCATCTGCGGATACGACGCCGACAGGGCCGGAGACCTCGGCGCCCGCCGCCTCGAGCGGCGGCACGGACGAGTCGAAAGGCTGCGCCCCGAAGGCCGGAAGGACTGGAACGACATTCTCAGAGACGGACCGGCGCAGACTCCATCGTAAAGCGTGAACGAAACCCGGACGCGCCAAGGCCCCGGGCGCCGTTCGAGATGCCGGTTCCCGCGCAAAAAAACGGGGGGATCCCGCCGGAACCGCTTCCGGGAACCGCGCCGAGGGCAGAACCGCACGAAAATTCCATCAAAAAATGTGAACGGTACTCCCTTAAATAGCGTGAATGCGCATACACTACGAGGAGCGCCGGGTGACGGTGGCCGGGCGCGAGGCCGAGCTGACCACGACGGAGTTTGACCTTCTGCGCGTGCTCTCCCTCAACGCGGGGCGGGCGGTGACCTTCGATGCCCTGCTGCGCCAAGTGTGGAGCGCGCACGAGGCCGGCAACGTCGACCTGGTGCGCAACATGGTCAAGAAGCTCCGTGCCAAGCTCGGCGAGGACGCCCGGAACCCGACCTGTATCTTCAACCTGCGTGGCGTCGGTTACCGCATGGCAAGGCCCGACGACGACTGAGGGCCGGCGCGCGGCGGCATGACACCGGCTTCGACGCAGGTATCCCCGACCGCCTCGACGTCATGCCGCCTTCAGCCGGTCCGCCTCCGCGGTCGTGGTCGCGCGCCGCATCCCCGCCCAGGCATCGAGGTCCGAGCGGAGATAGCGCACCCGGTTGCCGAACCGGTGGAACGCCGGCCCCGCGCCGCTCACGCGGTAGCCATGGAGCGTGCGCGGGGCACCCGGTTCGTCGATGGTGCCGACGCCGGCCATGCCGCGCTCTACGGCAACCTGCAACGCTTCGACGCCGGCGCCTTCGACGACGGCCTGCGGCTTCATCTGGCGGCGGGCGTCCCCCTGCCATACCGGCTGCGCGTGCAGCTGGAATTCGCCCTCGCCCGTGCCCTCGACTGGCGGGGCAACACGAACTACCGGGCCTCGGGCGAGCGCCAGCCTTCCGGGGCGAGGCTGGACACCTGGCAGCTCCTCCTCGCCGGGTTCCACGACTTGCCGGGATGGGAGATCGCCCCCGGCCGCCGGGCGCGGCCCTTTCTGGGCGCCGGGCTCGGGATCGCCGGCTACCGCCTCGGCGGCTATGTCCAGCGCTTCCCAGAACCGGGCGATCCGCAGGGCCCCCTGCGCCGGGGTCCGGGCGGCGAAATCCCCTTCACCGCCCTCCCCGGGGGAAGCGGGCGGAACTTCACATGGATGCTGACCGCCGGGATCGCGATCGCGGTCAGCGGCAGCACCCACCTCGACCTCAGCTACCGGTATACCGATGCGGGAGAAATCCGGACCGCTGTCGGCGACATCGACATCGTGCGCTACCGCGAGGATGGCGCCCGGAATGAGATTCCGGTCCGGATCGACGAGACCGCCGCCGACTACCGGACCCACGCATTGCTTGCGGCGCTGCGGTTCGAGTTCTAACTCCCGAGCTCCCCGACGCCGGGCCCCAGGAAAGCGGCCGGCAGGCCATCCCGAAAATCGACGCGCAACACATCGGGGATTCGTTCACGGCCGCGGCAAGGGCGGAGTGCTCACACGCTCCGGAGTACACCCGCTCCGTTCCGCCGGACCGGAGCGCCGCGACCTCGGCGCTCGCCCTGGATCGACTTCGACGGACCGGCCGGCGTCGGCGCCCGCCGTCCCTCCCTGGCCGCGGTCCTCTACGAACGCCGCGGGCCGACCATCTGGCCGGTGCGCGCCGTAGCCCGGGCCGGCTCAGCCGGCCTCACGCTACTGACGACATCGCGGCATGGTCGAAACGGCCGCATCTTCGGAACCCTGCGAGGCGTTCCCGCACCTCGGCCGGAGGCGAGCACGTCCCGATCGTGGTATTCCCGTTCTTGGCGCTCACCTTTAGGTCGCGAACCTAACGGAATGCGATCTCGTGTCAGCCTCAGACTGCCGCTGGCGCGCACTCCTGCCTCCGCACACCGGTTCCGCCGTTCATGAATTCCATGCATCGTCCGGAAATCAATTCCGGGGTGGTATGCGGCGCCTCCTGACAGCTGAGGTGCGAATCAAATTGTTTGCCAATAGTTTGCCAAACTGCCGACTCTGCCTGCCCAGAAATGAAAAAGCCCTTGAAAACATCAACGTTTTCAAGGGCTTCAGTGGTTGCGGGGGTAGGATTTGAACCTACGACCTTCAGGTTATGAGTGATCAAGGTCGCTGCGACATGCGGCGCCTCAGGTAAGCTGACGGCGCCTACAGTATGATAATGAGGCGAATCAACAGCAATTTGCGATCAACAATGAGGCGTCTGTAGGCGGCGCATGCGTCGCCTCACTGTTGATCGACACGCAGACACGTCGCCGATCTGCGGGGCAGCCCGTTGATTTGCTTCCGTTCCAAGAGGTCATGCGACAAGGCCGAACAACTGGCGGGGCGCCCAACCGCCGGTGCACCGGTTCGCTGCCTTCGCCATCAGGTCCATAACGGAGAGGTCGAACCTGTATCGTGGATCCTCCGGACCGGAACTCCAATATTCCATCCGGGCGAGAGCCCCCTGCTTGACGTTCCAGGTTCCCGGTACCATGTGCTGCTCAATAGAGCATTGTGCTCCGGGGTCGGCCGTGCCGGCCGGCATGGGGACCGGGTAACCGGGCCCCATGTTTTCTTGTCCGAGTTCGTTCTATCAACGCGGCCATGCCTGATGCCCACCTCGTTCGGTGCTCGCGACAGCGGTTTGAGAGTCGATCCCCTCCAGCAGCATCGACAGCTGCGCCGGCGTCACTACGATCTTGCCGCCCGACGCCGACGGCCACACGAAACGGCCGCGCTCCAGGCGCTTGGCAAACAGGCACGCCCCCTGGCCGTCCCACCAGATCATCTTCACCAGGTCGCCCCGGCGTCCCCGGAGCACGAACAGATGCCCCGAATAGGGATCCGCCTTGAGCACCCGCTCGGCCTGCGCCGCAAGGCCCGGGAACCCCTTGCGCATGTCCGTCACGCCGTTCGCCAGCCAGACCCGGGTCGAAGACGGAACCGGGATCATCCGCCGAGCGCCCGCACCACGCAGCACAGCGCGTCCACGTCGAACGACCCGCTCGCGCTCACCCGGTGACCGCTCGGCAGCGCGATCTCGATCCGACCGTCCGATGAAGCCTGCGGCGCCGAAGCCGGCTCCGGCACCACCTCCACCGGCAGGAAGGACAGCGCGCCCTCGCCATCCTCCGTCGGCCGGTAGCGCGGATCGCGGCGCCACTTGAAGATCAGGTTCGCGTTGACGTCATAGCGACGGCCCACCTGGGACACCGAAACCCCCGGCGCACAGGTCTGCGCCACAATCCGGCGCTTCTCATCCTCCGACCAGAACCGGCGTACACGACGCGCCACCGCAAAGCCTCCTCCGATGGTGTCCACCAGCCGATGGTGGACACCATCGACCTCCAAACCATCCCATCCGAAACTGAGGCTTCAAACACACCCGCCGCAAGGCCGGTCAGGCCAGACGCTTACCAGACCTCTCCAGGCCGGCTGCGTAAAGGTTCGGCCAAGCCGGTAGCCGATGCGCCATCAGAACTCCTCCGGCATGGTGTGGTGGTTCCGCAGTGGTGGGTCGGCCAGCAGCGCGCGCAATCGTGCCATCTCGTGGGCGGTGGAGTGGCGTCCGCAATAGCGGGACTCGATCGAGCCGCTCAGCCGACGGTTCTTCACTAGAAGGCTGCCCTGCCTTGCATCGCCTTGATGCTACAAGACCTCACACTAAGGGCTCTGAAGTCTGCGGATACATATCAGTCGCCCAAGTTCTGTCCGAAATGTGCATACAGATTTCGGACGCCACACTTGCGGGCTGTCCGAAATATCACTACATATTCCGGACATGACCGGCACTGCATCAGATTTGAAAACCGCGATCCTGAAGCGCATCGAAAAGGGTGCGACAAGAGGGGTCTGGACGCCGCGAGACTTCCTCGATCTTGGCGCGCGCGACGCCGTGGACAAGACACTGCAGCGGCTGACACGCGCTGGAAGTTTGCGGCGGGTGGATCGGGGGCTTTACGACAAGCCGTCATTCAACAGTCTGACACAGAAAAGCAATCCTCCCGACCCAAGACAGGTTATCGAGGCCATCGCTCGGCGGGACCAGATCCGCGTACTCGTCGATGGCATGACTGCCGCCAATGATCTCGGACTTACGAATGCGGTTCCTGCAAAAATCGTCGTGCACACGGATGCGCGGCTCAAATCGGTCTCGCTTGGCCAACTCGGAATCACGTTCAAACCGACCGCGGCGAGCAAGCTGTACTGGGCCGGCCGGCCGGCCATGCGCATCGTCCAGGCATTGCATTGGCTACGTGACACCATGGGCCAGGTCGATGACGACGCAATTCTTAAGCGTCGTCTGAACGCAATTCTTCAGAACCCAGAAGATGGACAGGCGCTCCGGGCGGACCTGATGTCGGGCTTGTCGACGCTGCCGAGCTGGATGCAGTGCCTGTTGCGGCCGATGTTGAAAGAACAGGCTGGCCCATGATGAACCCCGCATTCGATCAGGTCATCACAGCAGACGATGAGACAAGGTTGGGTCTTAATACGACGACGGCCCAGCGCCTCGGCACGACGCCCCAGAATGTCGAAAAAGACTTCTGGGTCTGTTGGACCCTTGATGCGCTCTTCAATGGATTGGCAGACCGGCCACGCTTGCTGTTCAAGGGCGGCACATCGCTCTCCAAAGGGTTTGGCCTGATCAAGCGCTTCTCGGAAGATATCGATGTCACTGTCTTCCGTGACGACCTGGGAGAAGCAGCCTCTATCACGGAACTGGAAGCTCTCAGCGGTAAGAAACGCGGCAAAGCTCTCGATGCGATCAAAGCGGCGTGTGAGGCTTACATCAATGGCCCGTGCCTAGCGGGGCTATCCGCGATCATAGGTGAAACGGCCAAACGCAATGGGTTGGGCACGGAACAGCTCCGCGTTGAGCCTGACCCCGAAGACAGTCAGGCGCTCTATGTGCGCTATCCGACGGCAACACCTGAAGATGCCTATGTCGGCAAGGCTGTAAAGATCGAGTCCGGCGCGAAGTCGGCTCTCGATCCCAATTCGGATCGCGTCATCCGGCCGTATCTGGAAAGCGATATCCCAGATATCGATTTGGGTGTCGGTAACGTCACAACGGTCGATCCGGAACGGACCTTTTGGGACAAGGTTGTGATCCTGCATGGGCTTCGGCGCTCGTATGTTCAAAGAATCAGAAACGAATCAGGAGGTGGCTGTGGAAAAGTTGGGCGCGGAGGTTTTCAAGGTGGCGCTGTCGATGGAGTCGGTCCGCACCCTGATGCACTCGCTGGGCTTCCGGAAGCTGTCGCCGCGACCGATCCATCCCAAGGCCGATCTGCAGAAGCAGGAGGATTTTCGCAAGAATTTCAAGACTTTGGTGGCATCGGCCCTGCCGGAGGGCGTCGGCGAGCGTTCGGTCGAGCGGTGACGATCCGAGTTGTCCGACTGCCGCCGACGCCCTGGACGCTGCCGAGAACGGTTGTCGGAGCGCGCGCCGCGCGGACTGCGCAATCGTGCAGGGGTTCCCAAAAACCGTGAATGAGGGAACCGCCAATTGCTTCATTTAATGTGGTTGCTCATACCTTCAGGGCGGCGTTCTCCATGCGCAGGGACACGACCGTGGAGCGCTTCCGCGCATCGATGCCGGCCTCCGCGAGAAGCCTGCTCAGCCGCGCAGCCTCCCTCTCCAGCGCAACGGCCCGCTTCGCCCTCCCGGACCTCCTCGCGGGCGGCCTTCAGTTTCGCCCGGTTGCTCTTGCTAACGGTGTCCAGGCTGCTTGCGCGCTGCCGGGCCCGCACCTCCCGCCAGCGCAGCTCCTCGCAGCGCGCCTCCGCGGCGTCCGCGCCCTCGGCCCGGACCCGCTCGCGCTCGCAAAGGAATTTCCAGTCGACCGGACCGGGAGCCGAGGCCTCCGACAGCTGCCCGTCGGCGGCGACGCGCGGAACCGGCGGCGTCCTGATATCCTCGATGCGAATCTCCATGCGCAGCCAAATAGCACGCCGGAAAATTTGTTACCAGATCTAATTTCGCAGTGACCGAAATGACGCCGCGAAGGACTGTCGCCACCGCTCGATCGAACGCTTACGTAGACCTGGTAGCCTTCCGAGAGATGCGTCTCCTTGAAATCCTTGGGTAAGATGAGGGCCGAAGGGATTCTCGAAGGAATCAAGACAAAACGCGAAAACTTTGCATAAACCTGCCGCTCATGGCGCTTCCGGCGGAGCCCGTGTAGCTATGCGCGAGATGTCAGTGTAACGGGAGCGCCCGCATGATTTGGCTGTTGCGCCTGATCAATGCCAAATGTAGTTGCGAAACAGGGCAAACGAATGCTCGAATATAATAATCAACGTCGCCGTTGAATATCTGGCCGTACTTCGTGGTATGGAAGCACTTATTCTTTCGTGCTTTTTGTTCTGTTCTGGCTCTCATAAGAAACGGTCCCCGTCCTGAATTCCTGTCACTGGATTTTCTAAGCAATTCGTCCTACCGAGCCCTCGATGATGCGGCCAAGTCAAATGGACAACCTGTTAAACACGGTATCATCGTTGATGATCCTGTTTCGTCTCTTGATCACATCAGTGTCCTTGAGCAGGGTGTCGATCTTAACCTGCGCGAAGTTTCCGTCGTGATGCTCACGCCACCGTCCACGGATTGACGATCTCGATGTCGATATGGTCGAAGTCCCTGACGTTACGGGTCGCCACTGCCATATCGCGGGATCGGGCGATCGCCGCGACCTGGCAGTCTGCCGGAGGGACCGTGCGGCCGGCTGAACGACGCATGGCCGCGATATCCGCATAGGCGCGGGCCGCCCTGCTGTCGAACGGCAGCATGCGGCCATCGAAGGCATCGCTCAGCATTCGCTCGATGTCCGAGACCAGCGATTCCCGCCGTCGGCCTGCCGGCAAAATGGCGGCGCCGTACCGCAGCTCCGCCTCACCGACCGCCGAGAAGTATAGGTCTTCCAAGGCGTGGCCGGCGGCCCACGCCTCGACAACGGGATCCGGCGTCTTGCGAATCAGTTCGGACACTACATTGGTGTCTAGCAGCACGGACATAGCCGAGAGCTCAGTCGAAAGACGGCGGCTCGCGCCCGGGCTCGCGAGGCGGCAACTCCAGGTCCACGCCGTTGTCCGGCCCGAAATGCGAGCGCACGATGCTCGCGAGGTTCCACGAATCCGCCTTGCTACCCACCGCATCGCGCAGGATCAACCGCGCCTCCTCCTCCATGGAGCGGTGGTGTTCGGCGGCGCGCACGCGCAGGCGCGTCTTCACGTCGTCGTCGAGGTTGCGGATCGTGATGCTCGCCATGGCCAAGCCCTCCGTTCTTCCGGGAGCCCAACCTTACCCATCGATTGCGGTGCAATCAAGACACTGCGGGCAATTCACCCGCGGCGGCGGCGAGTACGACTGCCAAGAGGCGTTTGGCGCCGTGAAGGTTTCCGGCGCGGCGCAAGCATAACGCGGGAGGCGACGCGGGCTGGATCGCGTTCTGTCTCCCTTATCCGTTTGACCGTCAATACGACCGCCGTTCGAGCGCGCCCCGGAACTGCCGCGCGCCGCCGGGAGGAGAGCCGAGGGGCTCAGGTCAATCTTTCGTTCGCATACTCTGAACATACGCACACCTGCTTTCACCCCGTAACGCGCAGGATGAATTTTGGTCGCTCATGAACGTGGTATTGAGTAAAAGTATCCTGATTACCACCTTGCATAAGTGTTTTTTTGGATAATGGAATCTACGAAGAGTCCCCCCAAACCTACCATCAGCTCCTCTCTCTCGCCAACAATAAAAGGGGAGTGCGTTGCAACAAGTGCATCAAAATCTGATAGCTGAACGATTTCAAGAAGATCCGGCAGAAATTGCTTTTGCCAAGCAACGTGCAAGGACAATTCTGGTTCGTCTATCAACACAATGGTGTTTGTTGGCACCTTAAACAACAAGTCATAGTGTAACACCAATTCATGCTGCTCACCTGACGAAAGGGAACCCAAAGGCAATATCTTGCCGTTCTCGTCTTCCGCGACAAATCCATTCTCTCGATCCAAACGAATTCTCTTGTGCCGAAATTTCTTGTTGACATTGTCCAAGAGCAACCGGGTTCGCTTTGCCAAATTGTCTAATACCTCCAGCTTCTTTCCAATATCACTGACATAGAGCTTCATAACCCTTTCCATTGCATCATCGATATCTCGATCACTTATTACTCGAAACGGATGAGTCGGAGCTTCGTCGAAAATTCCGATTGACTTGTATTCAGCTGTTTTGTTGTCGAGTAGAGTCATTTGCTCTCGAAGATCTCCTGCCTGGAGTTGATCAGTTAAAGAAATTAAGCGCTCCGGAAATGACTGGTCCAATGAAAGTGATAGTCGTCCATACTGCGCCATTGTATCGTCGAGACGTTTTCGAAAATCATTGCTTCGGTTGGTAACTGAGTGAATAATTGCAGCATTCGCCTCTCTTCGAAAATTAGAACGCCTCGCGACATTTTCCAAATCGATTCGCACTAGTCTTTGTGCGTCAAAAAAATGCGCGTTTGCACGTTTCAGAAAAGAGGCGAACCATTCTAGGTTTTCGTCTCGAAGATCAGCCGTTGATGAATTTCCACCGAAACGGGCGAGGATTTCTGGGCCGGACAGCACTTCTCCATCTGTAACGTCAATCCAAAATTCTTGGGATGTATCAAGAGGATTCAAAAAATTGAGTTTTCTAGCAATCGCTGCAGGATTTGATTCATTCAAATCAATAATTGTCTCGAAATTATCATCTGGTAACTGAAGAGAAAGTCGGTAAAACTCGTGCGTCCCGCTTGAACTGTTTTCAGGACTCAGTTCGAGAACGCTTCCATCGTGAAATTCCAATAGAAATCTTTTAAATGGTATTGCGAGAAAGTTGTCCAAGCGTTTCTGCAAAAGAGAATTGACCATTCTCAGAATAACCGTCTTTCCGACACCGTTCGGTCCGTGGAGGAGGGTTATACGTTCATCTAGGTTTAATTTGATATCATGGTCATAAATGTTGAAGAGACGATCAACCTGGATGCGTTTTAGCCTCAATAGTTGATTCTCAGTCATGAAATGCTCCAGCATAGTGCCTATTATTGCTTGACGTTGGCTTCTGCGGCATTGTCTTGCTCGCATGTTAACTTATGCTAATGCCTTCGACCGCAGTATGAGCGAGAATGGCAACTTGTCGGTAGCAACCTCTGCGAAAGAAGTCGAACGTATCGCAAATGGAGATGACAAGAGTAAATTTCGTATCACTGTCCAGGGGTTCGACTACTACAACACGAGAACTGGAAACATTGACTCCGGTGAAGCGAACCGGATTTCCCTTTG